>JAKSDB010000243.1 GCA_022360415.1 Chlorobiales bacterium | reverse complement strand
ATATACCCTTGTGGTATCCCAATTTCTTAAAGGGAAAAATATTATGAGCAAAAATTCAGGAGCTTTTGTCAACGGGGCGGAAGCCTATGGAAGATTTCTCGAAGTCTTCATAGACGGGCACTGGTGGGTCGTGGGTGACGCGCTGGAGAATATCGGAAAAACAACCAAAAGGCTTGGATCGAATGCCTATCCTTACCTTTACGGCGGTGGCGGGTCGGCGGGGCTGAAAGGGACCTCTCCCGAAGTTTCCGGGTATGCGAAACCTGAAAAACCTGTCGACAGACGTTTCAAGGATTAAATATCCGCAAGGACGAATACTATATCCATATTGAAAACGGGGCAGTTCTGCCCCGTTTTTCTTTGGTCCCGGTCATCGCTTTCCTACTTTTTCTCTTCCCACTATTTATTCCTGGCTTTTTGAGAGTGCCGACGTGAATTGTAAATTACGGCCATCGAAAAAAAACTGTCATATACATCATTACATAACCTAAAGGAGAACAAAGCCATGTCTAATGAAGGAAAAGTCGATCTCGTCCAGACTATCAGTACCACGGTTCAGAATCTCGGCAACCTTGCTGCTGCACCCATCAAAACTCTCGACAACACCATCCAGACACTTACCCCGGCCATTGAAAACATGAACAAAAGCCTTACCGGAACGCTCGAAACAGGCGTCAAAACGGCAGGCGACACGTTGAATTCTCTTTCTGAACCGCTCAACAACCTCGTTGCAACAGCAGGCGACGCTGCTGTGAAGGGTATCGAAACCATCGGCGGACTGGGCTCGAATGCAATCGGCAGTGTCGGGTCTATTGGCAACAGCGTCATCTCGATTGTTCAGTCGGCTGTTGGTGCTGTCGCAAACACAGTTTCCTCCGTTCTTCCGATAGGCAAAAAGCTCTAAGGCTTTTCAGGAAAACGACAAACAAAAAACAAGAGGCTGTCTCAGAATCAGAACTGAGACAGCCTCTTGTTTTTTCATGCAACTGCTCTTTCAATTCAATCCTTCGTCCGCATGGTATCCCAGCTGTTCGGACCTGTCGCTCAGCTTGCAAGCTTGTCGTAATAATGCTCCAGGTCTTCCTGGCGATGCTCTTTTTCTCTTTCGTTGATAACTTCGAAGGTCATGTTCTTTGCCTTTTCGGCCCACAACGACACAACCAGAAGCTCGGCAACATCACCACGGTTTATCCATCCGCTCCACAATCTGTCGCCCTGATCGACATGTAAATCATGAAGCAACGGCCCGCCGTCTCTCAGTCCACCGGGGCGAACAATCGTATAGGAACGGCCTTCTTTTCCAAAAACATCCCTCAGGTGCTCCTCAGCCTCAAGCTTCTTGCTTAGAATCCCCGCGAACAAATTAAGCGGATGATACCATTTGGTGACGGCCATCGAGCTGACAAGACCAAAATGCCTGACACCTGCCTTTGCTGCCTCGTCAACAAGTCTGATAACGCCATCCCTGTCAACTTCACCCGGAGAAGCGTCCCCGAATACTTCGCTCGACCCGAGTGCCGAAATAACCGCAGTGCAACCATCTACCGCCCTTGCAATATCCTCCTCGTTCTGAATCTTCCCTTCAACCACTTCGACATCGCCAAGGGATTTTGTTTTTTCTGCTGAACGAGTGAGGACTTTGACCGGCACATCATAATGCTGCAGACGAGAAACGACCCATCTTCCGGTCCTTCCTGTAGCCCCGGCCACCAGAACTTTCCCTTTATATTTCTTTTCATCAGTCATGATCATACCCTCCACGCACAGTATTGCATTTCAACTGCCCAACTATATAAACGACAACGCAGAGGTAAAGCATTTCGTTTCTGGTGATATCCAGCCCGAAATCACAGGTTGATTATGAATCCTCCACAAAATTTGCTTTTTTTTCTCCTCACGCGATACCCGGAAGGTAAACCGTACAAACTGAGAAAACCAAGCCAAAGAATACGTAAATCTTATGGGTCTTATGGGACTCACAGGGCCTATAGGAAAGCATTGCAATGCATAAAGCAGAGAATAGACTTTTCACTTTTGAATTTTGACTTGATGGGCACCTTTAATAATTGTGGCGAGTGGCTTGAGGACAAGACGGACGGAGCACAGGAACCGGAGTGTACATACCAGTACATGAGGATTCCGAGCACCGCCCAACGAAGTTATCAAGGCACGCAGCAAATTAGTGGGGGTGCCCTACAATGAGTGTTATCCTGATGCTCATAGCCTCAGCCTGCTTCGTCACAATGGCGGCAATGATAAAAGGAATCGGCTCTTCGTTGCCGATTCCCGAAGTCATTTTGTTCCGTAGTGTTATGCCTCTTCCTTTTTTTTTCGCCCTTCTCTGGCTGCGTAAAAAAAAGTTTGTCGTCTCGGCCTGGAAAACACTTCTTCTGCGGGCAATGTTCGGGTTTCTCGCGATCAGCGGTTTTTATTACGCGCTAACGCACATCCCTCTTGCCGTCAGTGTTTTTCTCGGAAAAACACAGCCACTCATTCTCGCCGTACTTGCGCCCTGGGTCGTCGGAGAAAAGCCAAGCGCCTCGGTCTGGTTGGCTATCGGAACCGGTCTTGCCGGGATTATACTTATTCTGGATCCCTCGTTAGGGTGGACTGCCGCCGCCTGGGCAAGCATCGGAGCTGCCACCGCTTCGGCCATAGCCCACCTGCTTGTCAGAAAACTCAACCGTACCGATGACCCCGCAACCATTGTCACCAACTTTTTTGTCATTACCGCGCTCTTGAGTTCGATATGGATGGGAAATGCATTCGTCATGCCTGATCGTACCGAATGGCTGCTTCTTGCGGGAGTCGCATTTTTTTCAACCATCGGCCAGTACCTGATGACGCTTGCCTACAGAATGGATTACGCTCCGGTTGTCGCTGCGGCAAGCTACTCCTCCATCGTTTTCTCCATCCTTTACGGCTACCTTTTCTGGAACGAAGTGCCTCCGGCATCTGCGTGGGCAGGAGGCTCGCTGATTGTTGCCGGCTCGTTCATTCTGCTGCGCTCCAGAATCTGATTATTTCACATTTGGGCTCCGGGTTATGTTATATTAACCTATCTCACAAGGTTCAATAATGTTAACGTTGCTCTCATGAAAAAGACCCTGATTTTTTCTGCCTTGCTTTTTGCATTGCAGGGTGGCCCTGCCTGTCTGACAGCCTTTGGCTATGATCCTTCTTTGCTGAAAGAACTGCTTTCGGACGTCGGTTCCTGGAACTCAATGCGTGCCGGGAATCCATCAAGAGCAATCGATCTCGACAAAGCCAATCTTGAAGATGCCGGCCTCGACAATGCTGATCTCAGTAATGCGAGCATGGCAAGAGCACAGTTTAACGGCGCGAGCCTCAATGGCGCAAATTTACAAAATGCCAAACTTTTGTTTGCTAAACTTAAACGCTCCAAACTCAAAAACGCCCACCTGAACGGGGCAAATCTTTCAGGAGCGGATCTTAAAAACTCGTATGCTAAAGGAGCAAACTTTAACGGCGCAAACCTTACCCGAGCGGATTTTCGTTTTGCAAACCTCGAGGGAGCAAACCTGGCTGAAACAGATCTTCAAAACAGCCGCTTCTTCGAAGCCAATCTCAGCCGCACCGATCTCAGAGGAGCAAACCTGACCGGCGCCAAGCTGCTCAGGCAGGCAAAACTTACCGGAGCATTGATTTCCAACAATACCATTCTTCCTTCAGGTGAAAGAGCAACCTCTCTCTGGGCCTCGCTGAATGAAGCAAACTACTCTGAGGAAACTGAGAAAGCACCGGTTGCCATGAAATCCGAACTTTTTCCAATTCACACAACCTCCCGCGCCGCAGCAATTCCTGAATCAGAGGCCGCCGGCATTGAAAAATCCCCTGAAACACTCCTTTTACAGGATGTAACCGAATGGAATTCTCTTCGTAAAGATAATCCCGGGATGAAAACAGATTTTGTGGATGAAGACCTCGATGACGCCGATCTGGAGGGAGCCGACCTGAAAGAGATAACGATGGTCAGCTCAACCATGAACGGAGCAAAACTCGACCAGGCAGATTTTTCAGGTTCCGATCTGACCGGCACATCGTGGAAAAGGGCAAGCCTCAAAGAAACTGTTTTTCGCCAGGCCAATTTGCAGGGTTCGAACTTTGAACGTGCATTCATGATAAATGCAGACCTGAGCAATGCAGACCTCAGCGGCGCTGAACTTCACGGTGCAAGGCTACAGGGAGCAAAACTGAACAAAGCCAATCTTTCGAATACAAACCTCTATGACACCAACCTTGCAGGAGCTGATCTGAGAGGAGCCAACCTCACAGGCGCAAGGCTGATCGATACCATTTTCGATAACGCCCTGTTTTCCGCTGATACGATCATGCCCTCAGGAGAAAAGGCATCCCGGACCTGGGCTGTGCTCAAGGGAGCCAGGTTTGTCAACGAGCAATAAGGAATGAGCGTTATAGGTTACGATGGCTGATGGCGGTATAGCAGGAAAAAAAGGCAGATTACGATAAAGGGAAGATATTGAGGAACCATAAAAACAGCTTGGCGGAAATAACATCAAAAAAAGTCAACCATGGCCAATGTACTTGTTGCGAGTTATTACAGCAGATGGAATCTGAACGAGCATAAAGGAAGAATTGCTCTGTATGATTCCAGCAATCAGCTTATAGAAAACAGGGTGTTTAAGGACGCTTCCGAGTTTCAGGTAGTGGTCAGTATGCTCAGAAATGAAAAACCTCTGTGGTTCGACACAGAGGTACACCACCTCAGGACAGGGTCT
>JAKSDB010000315.1 GCA_022360415.1 Chlorobiales bacterium | reverse complement strand
GGAAACAGAGTGTCAAGATCCTTTCTGACGGCAGACAACTCATAACCTTCAGGAAGATCGGCATAGGTAACCCACTGTATTCCGGTCAGAGGAAGAGCAAGGGTTCGGTAAACAGGATTGAGTGTACTGGTTTTAGCCCAGCTTAAGGGGAGCAGTTCTCGCACTGACAATGTAATTGCATCCTTTGCTCGACTGCAAATCTGCAGGAGCAAACTCTTTTTGGTTATCTCAATTAAAAGAAAAAGCTCTTTCCTTTAACAACCAAACAGAACACTCAAAAGACTTTGCGAATATCCCCCTTTGACTTCGATGTGTCTATAGTCTCTTTGAGCGACCCTGCAGCTTTGTAGACAACCGAGCCGACTGCAAAAATTCCGAGCCCCACGACAGCAATACCGGCAAGACCATGCAGAGTAGGTACTGCAACGGGAGCAAACAACGCTGACCCTCCCACAACACCCGCAGCAGTTGTCACAATTTTTGCTGGATTATCCTGATCCATGGCAACACTCTCCTTTTATCTTGTTAATGAATTTCCAATGTCCTTTTTTCCCTATCTTCCGAATAGCAAATACAAAGCACAATCTCTCTTCAGAGACAACCATTTCAAGGAATGCAATCTAAAGTCAGTTGAGTCTGACCTCCTCTTTTTCATTTCCAACCATCAACCGTTTGGCATATTTTTCTCCGGCAGCAAAACCTTCGATAAAGACCATTTCCCCAAACTCTTCCAGCGTCATATCCAGATCGATCTTCTGACTGAGATAGCTGTTCATATCCTTTTCCTTCGTACACCTGTTCATCTTTCTGATGTATGATGTCCATGCCGACCTGACCGCCTGCATCCATAATTGTCTTATCATCATGGGTATTTGTTTTATGATTAATGATGTACAAGCAAAAAGGCAGGCCAACCACGCGGAGGCCGTTACCAATCCATTTGTCCCCTCTGAAGGAAACCTGTATCGGCAAGGTATCGGTGCCGGACATCAAATAATGACGGGTAATGCTGAAATGAATCCGGAAAGCACTTCACACCCCGGCATGAAGTGCTCCCATGACGACAGGTTACTTTTTTGAAGTAACTGCCGTCGAAACGTCCTGCAGCACCTGGGTCAATCCATTAACAACATTCCCGGCAAGTTCGGTAGATGTCTTGCTCAACGGCTCAAAAGCCTCGGTAACGGACTTCAACCCGTTGGAAATCAGTTCAACCTGCACTTGGCCCAGCTTTCCAACTGTTTCCACAAGATTGTTGACTGCATTTGTAATCTCGTTTGCTGTTTCGTTTGCCATAACTGTTTTTTTTAATTGAAAGGATATAATGAAGTAACGCGGAAAAACTCGAGAACACCTGCCGGACACTCACACTCATTGCTCAACAAAGCCGCCGGGAAACTCTCCCCGAGAAAACAACCGAAAGCTCATGCTCATCGCAGCAAGAACCTTTCTGCAGGCCCCCGTTGATTTGTGCTTACGGGCACCGAACACTTTCCTGCCTGTCTCCAGGCAAAAGGACTCGGACATCAGAAACTCTGATGTCAGTTCTTACAAACAACTACATCAATCTACAGTAACAACAAACAGCAGAACAAGATATTCTTATTCAGGCTAATGCTTTTCAGAAAAAGCAGTTAAAAATGACAATAACAGGCAGCCGGATAAAACAAAATTACATTTACTATATTTATTACAGATAAAAATAGCATAATTTTCGTAAGTTAAAACCTATTTATCCACGCATAACCATTCAAGCTGTCGACAATCAAGACCAAAAATCAGTAGCCGTCTCCTTGAAGCCGGCTGACATTCAGCAAAAGGAACAGTTGAAACAGATAGCAAAAAGATGATCCGGCCCGTGAGCCAGGAAACATAAAGACAGGAAGCCGCTGCGGGTTTGCGACAGAAAACTGAAACAGGTTTCAGAACCAGGCAATAATCAATAATGACATGACGATCGCACAATCAAAGCTCTTGTTTGAAAAGCTCCATTCAGATGAACCATTTCGCAACAGGGTACTCTCTGCCAGCAATATGCTGGAGTGCATGGTAATCATTGGGTCCAAAGGTTTTGATTGCTCAACGTATGAACTCAGAATGACACTTGACAAGTACGTTAAAGAGAAAAAACCGGATGTCGACAGCAATTTTTCTTTATGGGAAAACATTTTTCCGGAATGAACTTCCATAACTCTGCATCATCCATCATTTAACCCGTAAGCATGAGCAATATATCAGGAGCTCTTGTGTTTCTTCTATCGCATTTTCCCACAGAAGTATAAATCCATCATGACAGCAACAAAACGTTTAGGCTTTATCGAAAAAGTCAAAGCCCATCTTGAGCTTCTCGACCCGGTCACCTGGATCAGTGCTTTTCCCTGCCTGGCCGGAGGGGTAATGGCTTCGGGTGCCATGCAGTCGAGCACGCATGACTACCTGCTCCTGTTTGCCCTGTTCGTCATCTGGGGACCTCTCGGCATCGGCTTCAGTCAGTCGATCAACGACTACTTCGATCTCGAACTCGACAGGGTTAACGAGCCTACCCGTCCCATTCCTTCAGGACGCCTGTCCGAAAAAGAAGCCATCTGGAACTGGAGCATTATCCTTTTCACAGCCATTCTGCTGGGCACCTTGATCGGCACCTACATCGGGGGTCAGCGTGGTCTGATTTTCGCCTCCTGTCTTTTCACGGCCCTCATCTTCGGCTATATCTACTCCGCACCTCCTCTCAAGTTGAAAAAAAACATCTTCCTTTCAGCTCCTGCTGTAGGACTTTGTTACGGTTTCATCACATATCTCTCTGCCAACGCACTGTTCGGTGAGATACGACCTGAGGTCATCGGACTCGCCGGACTGAACTTTTTTATGGCTGTTGCGCTCATCATCATGAACGACTTCAAATCGGAAGATGGCGACGCCAAAGGCGGGATGAAATCGCTCACGGTCATGATCGGCGCAAGGAACACGTTTCTGGTCGCTTTTGTTATCATCGATCTCGTTTTTGCAGTTTTTGCAATTCTTGCATGGATCTGGGGCTTCGAGATTCTGGTGTACCTCATTGCCGCCTCCCTTGCTGTGAACATTTTCATCCAGATTCCGATATACCGCGACCCTAAAACAGGAGCCTCATTCATGCAAAATGCCGTAGATGACGGGTTCGGGAACGCCATAGGCAAAAGCGAGGTCCAGGAGCACAACGCATTTCTGCGCTTTCAGGTCATAAACAATATTCTCTTTCTGATCAACCAGTTTACGGCAGCCGCCATGATAGGGCTAAAGTACCTGTAAGCCGGCACCGTCTGGATCTCTCCAGCCATTCCAGCCTGCAGATCATCCAAACAGTTTCCGGAAATTGTCCCGAGCTCCGAACGCCTTGCATCCGGTTTGTCTGGTTTCTTATAAAATGCTTAGCTTATCTATAAACAGATCAGCTATAATACACCATGTTTGCAAGACCGAAAAGCTGTTTCATCCAGGTCTGGCCGGCGTCTCAAACTCCTTGCACCCGCTGCAGAACCATCAAATGATCTTGACAATTGTCGGAACTCATGAGTACAGTCACTTCACATAGCATTCAGGCAGACGATACTGTTTTCGCGTTATTGGAATCCTTTGCCGAGGCCGTCTTTCTTATAAATACGGAGGGCATCATCCTTACGACAAATTCGGCATTTGCCGCTACATTCGGCAAACATCCGCATGAGTGCATCGGTGCCGACGTTTTTGATCTTATTGCTGTCGGTCTGCAAATGCCGGGGCTTACCGGTCAGCTGAGGGAAAAGATCCGGGAAGTTCTTCAAACGGGCAAAAGAGAAGTTTTTGAAGCTGAAATGAAAGGCAGCATCTGGAAAGTTACTATCAACCCGGTCCTCTCATCCGAAAAAAAAATCACACGGCTACTCGTTATCACTGAGGACATTTCTGAAAAGAAACGATTGGAGCAAGAACTCACGGCAAGCAAAAAGAGGCTTACTTTTGCACTGGAAGCCACAGATGCCGGCGTTTGGGAATGGGATCTGAAAACTGATAAGGTTTTCTGGTCAGACAGGATATGGACACTATACGGACTGGAACCGAACAGTTTGCCGCCCACTCATAAACTCTGTGAAAGCGCCGTTCATCCCGACGACCGGGAGAAGACATTCCAGACTATTATGGCTGCGGCAAGCAAGGAAATCGAGATCAATGTAGAATATCGCGTCTGTCACCAGGACGGCTCTGTTCACTGGCTCACGTGCCGCGGTATGCCCCTGTGTGAGGCTGATGACGGGATGACCAGTTATATCGGAACAGTTATGGATATTAACGAGCGCAAAAAGATTGATACTGTGCTCAAGGAAAATGAATTGAAATTCCGAAGCATCTTTGATCGCGCTCCTCTTGCCATAAGCATCGAAGATATTCAGAGCGGCCGGCTGATCGATGCCAATGTTTCATGGCTGCAACTCCTGGGCTATAACAGAGAAGAAGTCTTGAACAAACCTGTATCAGATCTCGGGATCTATGCAAACACCAGCGAGTATAAAAGCATTTCACATTCACTCAGTCAGCATGACAGGGTAATCAACGAACCACTCCAGTTGCGGAAAAGGTCCGGCGATCTCATTAATGTTCTTTATTTCTCGGAGTTCATCACATTACAGGACAAACCGGTTCTTCTTGTCATGATGACAGACATTACGTTGCAGACACTACAACAACGAAACATCAACCAGCTTGAAAAAGCAGTTGCAGAACGCACAAAAAAACTGCAGGAAGAAGTCAAACGCCTGCAACGCTTTTTAAGCATGATTTCTCATGAATACCGTACCCCTCTGGCAATTATCCGTACCAACCTTGATCTTCTCAGGATAAAAAATAAAATGGGAGACTTTTCGAATAAAAAGGAACTGTCCAAGATAAACCGTGCTATAGACCGGCTTGTTGAGGTTCTGGAAGTATCCATTCAGGACAGCCGCATTTCTGAATCACATGAAGCGTCGGCGTCGATGCAGTTCCAGATTGCTCCGGTTATTACCTCACAGGTTGAGACATTCCGCAACATATGGCTTGAGCGGTCCATCAGGTATTCAGAGTGCCTTGACAGATATGAAGTTTCCGGGGAGCAATCTCAGGTTAAATTTGCCATTTTCAACCTGCTGGATAACGCTCGTAAATATTCCCCACCGGATTCAACGATCGAGGTAGAATGCTGTATCGAAGCCGACGAGGCTGTCATTAAAATACGAAACCGGGGGGCCAGCATCACACAGGATGAAGCAGAAGCATTTTTCGAAAAGTACCAACGCGGCAGTAACTCGGCCAATACCGCCGGTGCAGGTCTCGGGTTATGGCTGGTAAGAAATATTATCAACCAGCATAACGGACAAGTTACTTTGGAAGGAACCGCATATGGAGTCGAGGCAATTATTCGCTTACCTATAGTAAACAAAACAAGTTAACTGAGCGACAGGATTAAGTCTCAACCCGATTTCTCTCATTCGATTACAATCTTGCGAATGTTTATGATATGCTCAACGATATGAAAAAAACACCCCCCGCCCCCCTGAACGAAAGAAAGCGAATTATCGTTGTTGAAGATGACCGTGATTTCCGTGAAAGCCTGGTAGAATCCCTTTTACTCGCCGGATTTGATGTTACCGGGGTAGAATCTGCTCTGGAGTTCTATCAGAACATCGCCATAAAAAACTATCTTTTGGCAATTCTCGATCTCGGCCTGCCCGACCAGAACGGCTTTGTACTAGCTGAATACATTCGAAACAACACCGATATGCGCATAATTGTACTCACTGCGCAATCATCTTTGGATAGCAGGATTACCGCCTATCAGTCCGGAGCGGACATCTACCTGCTTAAACCTGTCGACTTTTCCGAATTGGCAGCGTCTATCTCCAGTATTCTTGGACGTCTTGATGAACAACCGTCCGGGCAGCATGAAAAGAAAGCAGCTGAACCGGTGCAGGAAACAACACAATGGGCACTTATACGCAGAGATATGGCCCTGTGCACACCAAAGCAGGAGACAATAAAACTTTCCTCAAAGGAATTTGATTTGATCGAAATGCTGGCATCATTCCCCAACACGGTCGTTTCCCGCCAGGATCTGTTGCAAGCTCTTGATTACGAAGACAATAAGTATGGGAACCGTTCCCTTGACGCGCTGATTCACCGTTTACGTCAAAAAGGGGAAAGCCACAGGATACCCATTAAAACCGTTCATGGCTCGGGATACAGTTTTTCAGCCTCCGTCATCATTGTTTGATGATGTTTACTCGCCTGTCTGCCGGGGAACATTGCCGATTGCATATGGATGCACGGGAGCAAGAATAGTGATCAGGGCACCTTTATTGAAGGCCCAGTAAAGCAAGATAATAATCCTCCCTCTCTTTCATCACAGCCCCGGCAGCAGCATCATGGTCGTCGTAACCGGTCAAATGCAATGCGGAGTGGATGGTGACCCGAAAAAGTTCGTTCTCGAAACCTGTTCCGAAGCGCCTGGCGTTTTGATTGATTACGTCAAGAGATATATAGAGCTCACCATCAATAT
>JAKSDB010000355.1 GCA_022360415.1 Chlorobiales bacterium | reverse complement strand
GCTTTGCTGAACAGACTATATGAGAAAAACCCTCGTCTTATTTGGCAAGCGGGCAGGTGCCTGTCGGACACGACCCTGCCGATGCGCTCTCACAGCTCTGCTTGCTGTAGTCGGTTTTATGGAATCCCGAGCCCTTCAAAAGAAAACCTCCCTCGCCGCTGATAATCCTCTCAAATGATTCAGTCTTGCACTCGGGACATGTCGTCAACGCGTCATCACTCATACGCTGAAATATGTCTTTCTCGCATCCGCATTCTTTACAACGATAATGATAGGTTGGCATTATAGGGTACCTCCATACTCTACTTTCGGGCACTCGCTCCACGTGTTTACGCTTCCGTTGAGACGCCCTTCTGTCTGTTATTATTTTGTATACTGTCCTGAAAAGCCGCTCGTAGAAACCCGACGAATCCAGGCCGACATATATATAATTATTTTCCCAAATAAAAAAATCCGCGCCGTGCTTACCAAAACCAGGGGACTTGTCCTCAGGGAAATAAAGTTCAGAGACACCTCAGCAGTTTGTGCGCTCTATACCCGGGACTTCGGACGGGTTTCTGTCATTCTCAAAGGGGGCAGAAATCCCAAAAGCAGATTCTCAGGTCTGTTCAGCACCGGCAACCTTCTTGAAGTGGTGCTTTACAAGGGAAACAACAGAAACCTTTTCCCTGTCAGGGAAGCCCGCATCATCAAAAGCCCGATGACACCTGAACCGGATATGGAACGGTTCAGCGCAATTTACCGTCTGATTGACATAGTCAGGAACACCACAGGAAACGAGGAAAAAAATGTTCATCTTTTCGACGCTCTTGCCCGAACAATTGAAATGCTTTGCAAGCCCTGTCGAAATACCGATACCGCAGTAGCGTGGTTTCTGCTCAGACTGGTTTCGAATACAGGCTTTGAACCGTCAATCGAGCATTGCGTACTCACCGGCAGCCGCATCATGTCAGTTCTCGAGGAAAAGCCGGAAAGCGCTCTTTACCTTGTCTATGATCCCGGTGGTGTTGCGCTGCAAAGCAAAGCGGTTCTTCCTCGACAAGCCGGGCAGCCCCTGCCGGGCTCTGTGTACCTCCTCATGAGCACACTTGCCGGCATCGGTGTCGAGTCGATCGACGATATCGAGATTTCACCCGGCGACAGCCGTATGCTGTGCGACATTCTACAGAATTATTGCTCGATGCACAGCGACTATCAGACACCGGGAAAAAACCGCAAAATCATCAGTCAGCTCCTCTCCAACCCGGGACCCCCGGATGAAAAATGACATGCCCATTCAAGCCACTACATTTCCAGCAACGCCATCCTTTTCTGCAAATATCCAACGCCTCAACAGTTCAACAGTCTTTCCACCTTTTCATCACATTCGGTGTTTCATATCTTCGCGAGGATTTCTATCTTGAGTGTTTGTTAATCACCTATCACGTTTTCCTGTAATCTTTAACCGGACGGTACATATGCCTCAACTAACAAGATCAGCAGAACTTTTCGAACAAGCGAAACAGTTTATACCCGGCGGGGTAAACTCTCCGGTTCGTGCTTTCAAATCGGTCGGCGGCACGCCGGTCTTCATGGCAAGCGGAGAAGGCGCTTACATGACCGATGTGGACGGCAACACCTACATTGATTATGTTGGATCCTGGGGTCCGTTCATTCTCGGCAGCATGCATCCTAAAGTCACAGCAGCTCTCGAACAGACCCTGACCAAGGTCGGTACCAGTTTCGGCACACCGATCGAACTTGAAATTGAAATCGCAGAGCTTCTGACCAAGATCGTTCCGTCTATCGAGATGGTCCGCATGGTCAACAGCGGAACCGAAGCAACCATGTCTGCCGTTCGTCTTGCACGCGGCTATACCGGCCGTGACAAAATCATCAAGTTCGAAGGCTGCTACCACGGTCACGGCGACAGTTTCCTCATCAAGGCCGGTTCAGGCGCTCTGACGCTCGGCACCCCGGACAGTCCCGGTGTGACAAAAGGGACAGCCAACGACACGCTGAACGCCACATACAACGATATCGAATCGGTGAAAACCCTGGTCAACGAAAACAAGGGGAATGTTGCTGCTATCATTATCGAGCCTGTTGCCGGCAACACAGGCGTTATCCCTGCCAAAAAAGAATTCCTTCAGGATCTTCGCGATTTCTGTACACAGGAAGGCATTGTTCTGATTTTTGACGAGGTGATGTGCGGTTTCCGAGTCGCCCTCGGCGGTGCACAGGAACTCTACGGCATTACCCCGGACCTGACCACCATGGGGAAAATCATCGGCGGCGGACTCCCGGTCGGTGCATTCGGCGGAAAACGTGAAATCATGGAGCGTATCGCTCCTCTCGGCGATGTTTATCAGGCCGGAACGCTTTCCGGTAACCCTCTGGCTATCACGGCCGGTCTCGCCACGCTGTCGGTACTCAAGGACGAGAATCCCTACCCTGAACTCGAAAGAAAAGCCTCGATCCTCGAGGAAGGATTCAGGGAAAACATGAACAAACTCGGTCTGAACTATACCCAGAATCGGGTTGGCTCGATGGCATGCCTGTTCTTCACCGACAAGCCGGTTGAGAACCATGACGATGCCGTTAGCTCCGATCTTCAGAAGTACTCCAGATACTTCCAGTCCATGCTCGATCAGGGCGTTTATCTTGCCCCTTCACAGTTCGAGGCAATGTTTACCAGCACCGCCCACAGTGATGAAGATCTGGATAAAACAATCAAGGCCAACTATGTTGCTCTTCAGGCGGCCGAAGCGTAACGGCTGATTGCGGTTACAACAAAAAACGGGATGCCTGTCACTGGACATTCCGTTTTTATTTCCCGTACCGTCTCTTTTCCCCAGATCTTTTTCTTCCGACAATTCCGAAAGGGCACCTCTATAAATTGTCGCGAGCGCTACGAGGCGATCGGGGCACAGAAACCGGAGTGTACACGTAGTACATGAGGATTTCGAGCACTGATCAACGAAGTAATCATGGTGCGCAGCAAATTAAAAGAGGTGCCAGAAAGCCTACTTTTCCGGCAGAATAACCGTCGAACGTACCTCTTCAAGTGTCACATGCACATGTGTTCCGGATTCTGCTGCAAGGCGTTCCACTGTGGGCAGAAATTCCTCGATCCGCTCTTCAGTGTCCATTATCTCAATCACAATCGGCAGGCTTTGTGAAAGCTCCAGGATTTTTGTCGTATGTACCGTTCCGCTCATTCCGTAAGAAAGAATCCCTTTGTATACCGTCGCACCGGCAAGGCCCCGCTCTTTTGCTTCTGCAATAACCGCTTCATAGAAAGGCCGATGATGGTGCTTGGCCTGCTCTCCCACGTACATCCGCAACAATTGCCGTTCTTCAAATTGCATAGTTCGTAATTGTTGAAAGTTGTTTATATGGTGAGCGCCTCTCTTTATTGTCATGAGCGGTTCAAGTGCAAGGCGAACGGAGCCAGAGAAACCGGAGTGTACACGAAGTACATGAGGATTTCGAGCACCGCTCAACGATGCAATTGAATCGCGGAATAAATAAAGAGAGGTGCCCTCATGTCCATATTCTTGCAAGCTGCATACCAAGATACAGACAAAGAATGCCACCGATTATACTGCCGAACAGATAGATCGACGCGTACAGCATTTCCCCGTCACGCAACAGGGACATGATTTCATACATATAGGAAGAGAACGTGGTAAAACCACCGCAGAAGCCTGTGGCAAACAGCAACCGAAGTTCAGGCGAAACAAGTGATGTAGTGATCGACAGCTCACTGATAAAACCGATTATCAGGCACCCGGCAACATTGACCGCAAATGTGCCAAAAGGAAAACCTGTCCCGATAAACGGCAAGGCAAGCCCGACAAGGTACCGTGCCACTGCACCGGCAAATCCCCCTGCACCGACAAGCAGCAGCGCAGCATAACGTTCCGGCATGAATAAAGGTGTCTCTGTTATCAAGTTCAACCCATCAACAACGTCTCAGGATTTCCGAATACCGGCAACTCATGCATACCTCTTCCCGATTCGTCGGGAGAACTGAACGACGGCATGCCGGTTTTCAATTCTCCTGCTTCGACTGACGGTCCTCGATACGCCGGTGCGCACAGCACATCTCGTCATGGATGCTCAGGAGAGTATTGAAAATGCCGATACCGATAATTGTCGGGGCCCACATGCCGACGAAAAGAGCTATGATCTCATGGTTTGCCCATGTTCCGAAAATAAAAATGTATATGGAGAGCAGAATGCATATCCCTGCCCCAATAAAGTAGAGTATCGGTTTCATAGTCACACGGTCATACTGTTACTGGTTAGCAAACCTTTACAATTTCACAAATTTATGCTTTTTTTGGCTTATACTATACACCGGTTACTATAAACGAAAGCCTTTTATCATCCTTCAGCCGCCCTATGGCAATCCCTGACTATACACTCCTTATCGGACTCCCCGGCAACATTGTCGTACTATTCTTCAGTGCCTACCTGCTTTATCTCGGAGCCGAATGGCTTGTAAAAGGGGGAAGCAACCTTGCGATGCGTTATGGTATAAAGCCTTT
>JAKSDB010000191.1 GCA_022360415.1 Chlorobiales bacterium | reverse complement strand
TGGCTGCGAACGTGTCGGGCAGTGGAGACGACCAGGTTCTGAGTCTTGATCTGTCGAGCGTGGTGAAGGCGGTCGACAAGGATGACGATGAAGTGGGTCTGCCGACGAGTCAGTTCACGATCGATATCGAGGACGACGTTCCTGTGGATATCGAGCCGGATGATACATTTATGGCGAATCTTGCAGGAGCGACTGCGACGGAAGCGCTTGATTATTTTGGCCATGTAGGGGCTGACGAGCTGGGGACAGTGAAATTCCTGCAAAGCTATGATGGCGCATTGCTGCTGGATAGTGGTGGTGATCCTGTCACGTCAGAAGGCAAGAATGTTGTTCTTGATTTATCCACCGACGGAACTGTTCTGACCGGCTATCTGGAGGGTGAACCACAGACATCCGCAAATATGGTTATCCAGATCACGCTTAACCCGGATGGAGATACGCAGAGCAATGATGTCTATACGGTCGAGCTGTATAAAAAGATCGATGATGGATCCGGTACTGAATTCGGTGACTTTTCGAGTTCAGGCGGCTCGAATACCTATTGGATTGGAATTGATGGAGATATAGATCCAGGTGACGGTCATCCGTATGACATCGATTATACCCCGGATCCGAATGAGAACAGCAAGGATATGTTGATAACGGCTATCGATCCCGGTGATACAATCAACAATGATGCTGACGATATCGGTGTGGACACAGACCAGAAAATCGATCCCGCAGAAGGGGTAAGAATCGACCTTGTTACCGCGCTCAGAACAAGTGACAGCCTGAACAGTGACGGTTTGGATCAGAGCAATCCATGGAATAACGTTCCAGCTCCATATGTGTATGGGGAGCATTATACCACTTCAAGTTTCAGTTTCAAACTGATTGACGTTCAAGGTTCAGCAGATGCAACAGCAACCGTTCGTATCAAAGCATATCTGGCAGATGACGATTATGACCTTACAGATGACGCGACAATCAATATAGACGCGAGTGATGTCTATGTTGCTTCAACCGGGACTGTAACCATTGTCGAAGATGGAAATGATGTCGTAATAACCGGTGTTCAACAAGGGGATGAAATACAGATTTCAAATGGGACAATGTTCAACCGCATTGAAATTATCAATGACGATGATGTCGCCGATCCAGAACATAGCCCGTTTGCGATAGGTCAATTTGAGGTCAATACTCCTATACCCGGCTCACATGTCCCGATGGACTTTGATGTCGAGGTAACGGATCAGGACGGAGACACTTCGTCGGGCCAGTTCACGGTAACGCTTGACAGCCCTGTTCTTGTTGTCGGTAAAAATGTGACTGATATCGACGGGCAGGAAGAAACTCATGCTGTTCCGAATCCGAATCTTGAAAATTCGGGAGAAATTACCGGCGGTTCGGCAAACGATATTCTTATCGGAGATATTGGCGGAAGCCATGTCCAGGGCAAGGACCTTAATCTTGTTGTAGTGGTTGATACTTCGTATAGTATGACGTTTTCAATACCTGGTAGTACAAGCCGAATGGCAGCTCTCAAAACCGCTTTGAATGGCGTGCTTGATGATCTTTCAGAAAGTGATGCTGATAATGTTCGTGTTCATATTGTAGAGTTTAATGGAAGCCCTTGGGATAGCAATCCTGATTCACATACGGTTGGTACTTATGATATCAGAACAGAAGGTAATGCAGATACGACGGAGCTTAACGAGGCTAAGAGTGATGTCAATAATCTCAGTGCAGCAAATGGGACTAATTATGAGGCGGGATTGCAAAAAGCAATAGAATGGTGGAATGACTCTGCAAATCAGCTGAACGGAACGTATGTTGTCAATCAGACGATCTTTTTATCAGATGGCGAACCAACATTCTGGTATGCAGCTGATGAAACAAACACAAGCGGCTTTACGACAATCGGACCGGGTAATTTCTATCATCCTGACGCTCTTGAACACATAACAGGTACGCACACGGATTATCATACGCATGATTCCCCAGACTTAGGTGACTCGACTTACGAATGGTCAGATCCGTCAAGTAACTGGCAGGATACCGTCAGTGAAGTAGACGCGATCAACAGCTTTGGTGTTGTTGAAGGTGTCGGGATTGATCTGCCAAGCGGTTCATCCGGTCTTGATGTACTGGATGTGATTGAAGGAGCAGCATACGGTTCCGGGGTATCTGATAACGTTGAAACTGCTCAACAACTTTATGATACTTTACAGGATATTAGTCCTGTAAGTTTGCTGTCAGATGTTGGGGGAGATCGGTTCCAGGGTGGTAACGGGAACGATGTTATTTTCGGGGATGCGCCTTTCACAGATGATCTTGCAGTTGCTGCCGGTCTCTCCCTGAATCCGGGTTCGGGATATCTTGTGTTCCGCGCTCTTGAGCAGGGAGAGTCAAATGTTTCAGGCTATGATGAATGGGATCGCGAGGATACTGTCGACTACATTATAAACCATGCGGAAGAGCTCAGCCAGGAAAGTGCCACTGACGAGGGAGAAATCCGTGGCGAAGGCAACGACACCATTGACGGCGGTGGTGGCAGCGATATTATCTATGCCCAGGAAGGTAACGATACGATTATCTATGACGCCGATGATGCTGTGGTTGACGGAGGGTCGGGATATGATGTCGTCAGACTTGAAAATGGTGATGATATCGATTTCAGCGGACTGAATACCGGTAACAACCCGATGTCAGATATTGAGGAAATTGATTTACTCACCGACACCAATGGCAATTCTTTGACCAATCTTTCTGCGCAGGATGTGCTCGACATGACCGATAGCGACAACGTGCTGTACATCAACGGTGACAGTGGAGACAGCGTTACGGGTTCGGGATGGACTGATAATACGAGCGGATCGACGCCCGCCGGTTATATGGAGTATGTCAACGCGGGAGTGACTCTTTATGTCGACAATGACATAACGCAGAGTCTCGTATAGCTGTCCGGGGCCGATTATTTATTGAAATTCAAAAGAAAGCAAAAGAAAGAGCTATGAAGAAGCATACAGACTATATCAAAATGGTTTCTCTTCGGATTTTCGGCGCAATCGCCCTTGCGTCGGTCACGGTGTTTCCGCACACCGCAGATGCTGCGGAAGGCACGACAGTGAAGTCTGTCGTGGAGCATACGGTCAACAGCAATCCGGAGGTACAGGCGAAGTGGCACGAGTTCCGGTCTGTCTACTATGAAGAGCGGGTCGCTTCTGGCGGCTATTTGCCCAAGGTTGACGTTTCTGCGGGCATCGGCCGGGAATGGATATACCAGGAGAGCATCCCGAACAAGGATGAGTATACGCGCAAGGGCACCCGCATCGAGCTGACGCAGATGCTGTTTGACGGATTTTACACACACCATGAGGTGTGTCGCCTGAAGCTTCATGGCAAGGCGCTGTACCTGGAGTTTCTCGAGGCGATGGAGCAGACGGGCCTGGAATCGCTGAGGGCCTACGCGGACGTGCAGCGATACCGTAACCTGGTGAGCCTCGCGGAGCAGAACTACGACTACCACCAGGGGATCTACGAGCAGATCAGCCGTCGGGTGAAGTCGGGAGTGAGCACGGGTGTAGACATGGAGCAGATCGAAGGCCGTCTTGCGCTGGCGAGCTCGAACCTGATCACGGAGCAGGCTAACCTGCACGACGTGACGGCGCGTTACCAGCGTATTGTGGGGAAGCTGCCGCCGGGAGAGCTTACGGAGTTCGAGGTGCCGGTATCGTCGATTCCCGATTATGTGGAAAGGGCGATCTATGACGCCTACCAGAAGAATCCCGGATTTCTTGCGACGCTGATGGAGATCAAGTCATCGGAGCACGCGGTTGACGTGCAGAAATCGAAGTTTTATCCCCGTTTCGATTTCCACGCTTATCATGACTGGAGCTGGGACAAGGACGGCATAGACGGTTACCAGCGTGAAGCAGCAGTGGAGCTGGTCATGACATACAATATTTTCAATGGGGGATCGGACCTGGCGGCGGTCAAACAGTACAAGCAGAAGCTGTACGGGGCGATGGACCTGAGAGACAAGGCGGGCAACGATCTTCGCCAGACGGTTGAGATTGCGTACAATGACCGCAAGTCGTTGAAGAAACAGGTGAAGTACCTCGATTCGCACCGGAAACGTCTGGATCAGGTTCGTGTAGCATACCTTGACCAGTTCACGATCGGTCGGCGGACGCTGCTTGACCTGCTTGATACGGAGAATGAGTACTACCAGGCGCAGCGTGCGTATATCAACGGGGTGCACGATTTGACGATAGCCGATGCGCGGACGTTAGCCGGGATGGGTATCTTGTTGCGGGAGATGGACGTAGCGCGCTACGATCTTCCGACGCTTGAAGAGCTTGACTATGAAGGGTATCCGGCGGCAGGGAAGGATGATTACCCCGCCATCGAGGCTCCAAAAGGCTCCGCAGGTTGAAGTCCGGGGAAAGGAGTAACTCATGTGCTGTTGCCATGGGCCTCAGTTGAGCGATTCAATAGATGTGGGTTTTCAATACTGCTCACACGAACCTCTTGGGTGACGGAAAGTCGCATCTGTTATTACATAGTGATATATTGTTTTAAAAACACGTATTAACTTTTTAGCATCTGTTGAAATCGCTCACGTTAGGATGGATAAAGAGAAGCATGCAGGTCTTGAAGAGAAGGAGCCCGTTGCGCAGGACGCGCTGCTCGAATGCCTGATGACCCTGGGCAGAGCACATGGAAATGCTCTGGAAAAGGACTCTCTCCTTGCCGGATTACCCCTGAAAAACGGAAAAATCTCACCGGCACTTTTTTCGAGGGTTGTCAAAAGGGCAGGGTTTACGAGCAAGATCGTCAAACGGAAGATAACATCCCTCAACACGGCATTGTTTCCGGTCGTTCTGCTGCTTGACAGGGATGATGCCTGTGTTCTTCACAACCTTGAGAACGGCAGGGCATCGGTTACGTGGTCCGATCTTCCGGATGCGCCGGCAAGCGTCGATTTTGCTTCACTTGAGGACAGGTATTCAGGCTATGCGATCTATGTCCGTCCGGTTTTTCATTATGATGTTCGTACGCCCGAGGTTCGGAAGCTGAAACGGCGGCACTGGTTCTGGAGCGTTATCGAAGAAAACAGGCCTCTTTACCGTGATATCCTCATTGCTGCGGTCATGATCAATCTGTTTGCGCTCGCAATGCCGCTTTTTATCCGTAATGTTTATGACCGTGTTCTACCCAACCTTGCTGTCGAAACACTTTGGATAACCGCTTCTGCAGTTCTTCTTGTTATCTGTGCCGATGTTGCTATGCGGCTCGCCCGGGTGTACTTTATCGATCTTGCAGCAGCAAGGGCAGATGTCAAGCTGTCATCTTCCATCATGGAGCAGGTATTGGGGCTGAAAATGGCCAACCGCCCTGCTTCTGTGGGATCATTCGCTTCAAATCTCCAGGCTTTCGAGTTCATCCGTTCATTTATCACTTCGACAACTGTCGCGTCACTGGTGGACCTTCCGTTTGCCCTGCTGTTTATATTTATCATCGCGTTGATTGCATGGCCTCTTGCGATACCGGTACTGCTGGGTGCCGGGCTGGTATTTCTCTATGCTGTAACTGTCCAGGGAAAACTGCATGATCTGACGGAAAAAACCTATCGCCTTGGAGCTCAGCGCAATGCAACGCTTATCGAAAGTCTGGTGGGAATGGAGACTATCAAGCTTCTCGGTGCTGAAGGGAAGTTTCAGGCAAAATGGGAAGGGCTTGTCGCATATCTTGCCAGAATCGGGGAGCAGTTGAGGCTTCTTTCGGCATCGGTGAACTCCGGTGCATACTGGGTACAGAATTTTGTTTCGATCACGATCATCATTATCGGTGTTTATCTTGTCTCGGCCGGCCAGTTGACCATGGGTGGCCTGATAGCGGTTTATATTCTCTCGTCAAGGGCTATGGCCCCGATCAGTCAGAGCGCCACGCTGCTTACCCAGTACCACCAGGCGGAGACATCGATGACCTCACTCAATGAAGTCATGGAGCGTCCTGTCGAACGCCCAGCCGATGCTTCTTTTGTTACAAGAAAGGTTTTCAAAGGCGATATCGTTTTCAAGGATGTGCAATTCAGTTATCCGGACCAGGAAAACGAGGCACTCAGCGGCCTTTCGTTCCATATCAGACCCGGCGAGCACGTTGCGGTACTCGGAAAGGTCGGTTCAGGGAAAACAACGCTTGAGAGGATTATTTCCGGATTATACCACCCTTCGAGCGGCGCGGTACTGATCGACGGTGTTGACAGCCGGCAGCTCGATCCCGCGGAGCTTCGCAGAAACCTTGGACATGTGCCGCAGGATATCACGTTGTTTTTCGGGTCTCTGAGAGAAAACATCACCATGTCTTACAGCCAGGCACGTGACCAGGAGATACTCAGGGCTGCGAGGATCGGTACTATCGATCAGTTCGTTGACAAGCATCCTCATGGTTTCGAGATGCAGGTGGGGGAGCGCGGAGAAAACCTTTCAGGCGGCCAAAGGCAGGGAGTTGCCATCGCAAGAGCTGTTGTTGCCGATCCCCCGATACTGCTGCTTGACGAGCCGACATCTTCCATGGATACGACGACCGAATCGGTTTTCAAATCCAGGCTGAAACAGTTCGCGCAGAATAAAACCATGCTTCTTGTTACCCATCGCTCTTCTCTTCTCGAGCTTGTAGACAGGATTCTTGTTCTGGATGGCGGCAGGCTCGTCGCAGACGGTCCCAAGGAAAAAGTTCTTGACGCTCTCAAGCAGGGACAGATCAGGAGGGCGGATTCATGATCGATATAAGAACGAGAAAAGGATTTGAACGTCTCGGAGTATTTATCAAATCGTCGGGTGACAAAGGACGCAGGTATGTAGATGAGATTTTCCGGCGATGGATTCCGCTTGATGAAGAAGAACCTCTGGACTGGGTTGGCGATGCTGACTGGGCACAGTTGCAGCAGGAGCCTGTAAGGGCGCGCGCTCTCCTGAAAATATTCGGAATCACCCTGTTCCTTCTGTTTCTCTGGGCCGCTGTGGCGCCTCTCGATGAAGTGACACGGGGAGCAGGGAAGGTTATTCCATCTTCGCGTCTTCAGGTCATCGAATCTCTTGATGGAGGTGTTGTCGAAGAGATCCTGGTTCAGGAGGGGAATGTGGTCAGTGCGGGGGAGCTTCTGATGCGTATCGACCCTACCCGGTACACTTCCTCCCTGCAGGAGCGGGAGTACGAGGTGTTGAGCCTTATTGCCCGTGCAGCTCGCCTGCGGGCTCTTGCTGAAGACACCCAGCTTGGTCTCGAGGAGGAAAAGCTGAAAGACGTGCCACAAATTGTCGCGCACGAAAAGCGCCTGTACGCAGAAAGTAAGCGGGAGTTCGATTCACAGATGACCATTATGCGGGAAAAACTGTCACAGAAAGAGCATGAGCTCGAAGAAGTGCAGGCCCGGCTGGTCCAGGCTCGCCAGGCTTACGGGCTTGCCGCACAGGAGCTGAACAAAACCCAGCCACTCCTGAAATCAGGTGCGGTATCGGAAGTTGAAGTGATAAGGCTGCGCAGGGATGTTGCCAATGCCCGGGGCGAGCGGGATGCCGCCGTAGCAAGAAAAGCAACCCTTGAACGCTCGGTTGAAGAAGCGAAAGAGCATATCCAGGAAACAGAGCTCAACAGCAGGAACAAATGGCGTGAGGAACTGGCAGATGTTCTGAGCAAAATCGCGAGCATGAGCCAGGGCGCCAAAGGGCTTGCAGACCGGGTTGAGCGCGCTGGAATCAAGGCACCGGTAAACGGGACGGTGCAGAGGCTTTACATCAATACCATCGGAGGGGTTGTCAAGCCCGGCGGCAGGGTTGCTGATGTAGTGCCACTCGAAGACAGTCTCGAGGTCGAGGTTAAAGTATCGCCCAAGGATATTGCTTTCGTGCACCCCGGCCAGAAGGCCCTTGTCAAACTGACTGCCTATGAGTTTTCAATATACGGAGGCATGAAAGGAGATGTCTATCATATAAGTCCTGATACGGTAACGGATGAAGAAGGCAATACTTTTTATCTTGTTCGAGTGAAAACTCCTGCCGCTTCCATACGTAAAGGTCTGCCGATTATACCCGGAATGATGGCGCAGGTCGATATTCTTACAGGCAAACGAACCGTATTGATCTACCTGCTCAAACCGATTCTCCGGGCGACTTCGAATGCGATGAAGGAAAGGTAATAAGAGCTCAACAGGGTTTTTTCATGGATATAGGAATACCCAAAGAGGTGAAAGTCCAGGAACACCGTGTTGCGTGTACACCGGCCGGCGTTCAATATCTGTCGGACGCGGGGCACCGGGTCTTCATTCAAAGCGGTGCAGGCGACGGAAGCGGTTTCAATGACCGGGCTTATGAAGCGGCTGGTGCACAGATATTGCCGAACCCGTCAGAGGTCTGGAGTGTCGATATGGTCGTCAAGGTGAAGGAGCCGGTTGAGGCAGAATACGATTATCTGCGTCCCGGTCAGGTGTTGTTTACCTTTTTGCATCTTGCTGCCGATCCGGTACTTGCGAATCATCTTGTTGAAAAAGGTGTCAGTGCGATTGCATATGAAACAGTGTCCGAAAACGGGCGCTTGCCGCTTCTTGCTCCGATGAGCGAGATAGCCGGTAAAATGAGTCTTATGGCCGGGGGGTTCTATCTTGCAAATCATTCCGGCGGTAACGGTACGCTGCTGGGAGGTGTTCCGGGGGTCATGCCCGGCAAGGTCACTATTCTGGGCGGAGGTACGGCAGGAATGAATGCAGCCATCGTCGCAAAAGGGATTGGTACGAGAGTAACCATACTGGAGCTTGACCAGGAAAGAATGCGGTACCTCAGCACTGTACTGGGGGCGCAGGTGCAGACACTTTTCTCGACGCGCCAGCATATTGCCGAGGAGCTTGAAGATACCGATCTGCTTGTGGGTGCGGTCCTCGTTACGGGTTCCACAGCGCCAAAGCTGCTGAACCGCACCATGCTGCGATCCATGAAAAGAGGAGCGGTTTTTGTCGATATATCGATTGATCAGGGAGGCTGTTCGGAAACATCACGGCCTACTTCCCACGAGCACCCGATTTATCGAGAGGAAGGGGTGCTGCATTATTGTGTAACGAACATGCCGGGGGCTTATGCCAGAACCTCAACAGAGGCGCTTACAGGTAATACCCTGCCTTATGTCAGGGCGATTGCCGACATGGGGATTGACAGGGCTGTAAAGGTAATGCCGGGCCTTCTGGGCGGGCTGAATACCCATGAAGGCGCCGTGACACATGAAGCGGTTGCCGCTTCGCTGGGCATGGAATATGATTCCCGGTACCAGGGGAATGACAGGTAAGCCGTTCTGATGAGGGAGTGCTTATCGGTACCTTTTCTTCAGCATCGTATTGATGCCGGAGATCACAAATGTAAAAGTCAGGGCGGTCAAGCCCGCAAAGAGCGTTAATACCGACCCGGTAATGGCGGAGAGGGCTCCTGTGACAAAATACATTGCCGTAACTATTGCAAGGCAGAGCAGTGCGGCCGTTGCAAGGACAGAGAAACGGATTTTCTGAAAGAATGCAGGAACTATCGCGGTGGCAAGTGCACAGGAAAGCAGGCCCCACCATGCCGGGTCCGAGAAAAATTCCATGTTCATGTCAAGTCAAATGTCAAAAGGCAAAGGTAAAAAATGAAAAATAAATACAGCTTTCCAAGAATTCATGTATTACCGGGAATTCGTGAATTTCCGCCTTCCAACTCTTGAACCGGTATTCATCCGTTTCTCACTGCGTACTCGTCACTGTTTTCATGGCACCAGCAGCTTGAACCCGATTTGAGGATCGGGCCTGCGTGTGGCCGTTGTTCCTGTGAGCTCGAACAGGACAACTTCCATGATGTACCAGACTTTCACCCCGTTTCGAACACAACCGGTTACGGTGTTTTCTTCTCGACCGCATGCCATGTGAAGGTGGAGTACAGGCATGCCTTCATCGTCCGGAAAGATCGTTCCTGTGCCGGTGACCTCATGAGCTTCATACAGCTCGTGCTGCATGGGCGTG
>JAKSDB010000039.1 GCA_022360415.1 Chlorobiales bacterium | reverse complement strand
GGCAATAAAACGGGCCTGGGTCCCTTTGCCGGCACCAGGAGCCCCAAGTAGGATAATTCTCATTATATCGGTTTCGAGGGTTACTATTTTTTGAGCTTGATAACTTTTACTTTTGCTCTGGAAGGTTTTTCCTCAGATACGTTTTTTTTCTCGGACGAAGCGGCAGGACTTGAAGAGGGTTCTTGTTTTTCCGAAACAGAAGGTTTCCGGGTAGTACCGTTGGATTTGGCGGCCGGTTTGAAAGGAATCGCCTGTTTGGCAGGTTTTTTCCTGTCCTCATCCGGGTTTGTCTGGAAGCTGGTGTTGTCGAAGAGCTCCTGCATTGCCTGTGTCTGACCTTTCGGGTCGAGAGATCTGAACAGGTATTCGTCGTCCCGGACGTGGGATTTTCTGAATTCAAAGTCAAGAGCGGAAAGCACCATTCGTATGACTCGGCGGCTTTCTCCCAAATCTCCTCGCGCATCGATTTCAGTTTCAGCCTTGGCATTTACCGTGGTGATGGGCTGGCCGTCGCGGTCAATCTCTTCCGACAAGCCGAAAGTTACCATGATTTTGGTGCCGAGCAGCGCAAAGGAAGATACCTCAGCGCGAATCATCGTCATGCCGCCAACCGAGGTTTTCCTGCTTTTGAGGTTCCAGCCTACCCAGTGTTCAATTTTATCAAGGATCAAGCTGGCTGCTTCTTTAAGCGGCGTGGAAAAACGCCTCACTTTGAGCTCATCAAATACAGGATTTTCGGAGGTTTGGTTAGCATTACCGGTCAGACCGTGATATGCTTTGTTCAGTTCCTTTCTGAAGGGAATAAAGTCCAGTAAATCCATGATTTCTGTCCGGTTTTAATTAATTCGGCCAGAAGCAGTTATCTGCTTTTTCCTCAAGGCCAGTTGACCACAAGCTGCGTTGATTGACGCTCCATGGCTTTTGCGTACTGTAACATGCAAGCCCGTATCGACAAGAACCCTTATGAAGCTGTCACGCTTTTTCTCATTGACAGACTTGAACTTCATGTTAACTATAGAATTATAATCAATCAAGTTTATTTTGCATAAAAAATTACGGCTGAACGTCGCAAGGTTTTTTGCGTCCTGAACAGAGTCGTTTATCCCTTCAAGCAGCATGTAAACCAGCGTAACAGGCTCCTCGGTCAGTTCTGCATACCTTATGAGCGCATTGCGGAGGTTGACGACCGTGTGTTCTTTTGCGATTGGAATGAGCGTTGACCGTTTTTCCTGGTCGGCTGCATGAAGAGAAACCGCAAGTTTTGTTTTCAATCCCGATTGAGTTATCGAGTCAATCTGTGGTACCAGCCCGACGGTGGAAACAGTTATCCTGCGCTGGGGCAGGGTGAGCTCGTAATCCTGGTTTGCAAGAGTTTCCACCGCTTCCATAACGCTCGACAGGTTGAGTAAAGGTTCTCCCATACCCATAAACACCATATTGGTAACATGGTTTGCAGATGACTGTGCTGTTATATGGTCGTTGGCAAGGTATACCTGTTCGACGATTTCCGAAGCATTCAGGTTTCGGGTGAATCCCATGTATCCCGTAGCGCAGAAGGTGCAGCTGAGCGGGCAGCCAACCTGAGAAGAGACGCAAACAGTGTTTCTTTCGTCTGCAGGGATGTGCACTGTTTCAACGGTTTCTCCGTCATGGAGTTTGATGAGGAACTTTGATGTTCCCGCACCTTCTTTAATTGAGGATTCATGCTGTTGTCTCTCTATCGAGCATGAAGGGATGAAGTAGCGTCTTGAAAGCTTGTTTCTGAGCTTCGAGCCGAGACTGGTCATGCTTTCGAAATTATCGACCCGGTTACTGAAAAGCCAGCGGTGCAGCTGTTCGGCACGGTATTTTGGCTCACCAAGCTCTGCAACGACCTGCCGCAGTTCATTGCGAGTGTATGACTTGATGTTGATTTTCCTGTCTGTCATTGTTATGCTCTGTCAAGAAGGTACTCCTAAACTGAGCTTTTCAGCACATGCTCAATAATAGTAACTTTATTAAAAACAGTCTCTTATAATATATTCATAGTGAGATTATTCCTCGCCTGTCGGGTGAGAGGAAAACTGATAAAGAGTCGCTTTTGTTGAAACCCTTCGGGATTGCCGATCATATCGAATCTGCTTCGCTACAGGGAAGCTTGCGGTAGATCAAAACCAAGTTGCTTACAGCGGCAAGATAAGAGATGTAGCTTTAATACAGACTGTACCTGAAATGACAAACAGGAAAAAAAAAGGCAGGCTACCTGTGATAGCCTGCCCGGGTTTCGACTATTTAACCTCTATAGTCACAATGGTGTGCTCCATGACTTTTCCGGTTCCCGGAGCCCGCAATTCAAACATGACTGATCCCGTGCCTTCCCTCACGGCTTTGAATATCCAGATGATTGCTCCCGGTACGCCGACGGCATCAGTGGATGGATGGAGCAAAATCTCTTCCACCAGTTCGTATACGCCAGAGTTATCGGGAATGCAGCTCCAGGTGTAACCCGTTGAAGCCGAAGAGTCTTCCCTGATAAACCATCCGAGCTCACCTCCGATTTTCATCTTGTTTGTGAAGTGGCTGTTTAAAAGAATCCCTTGTGTTTGTTTCATAATGTCATCCTTTCGTTATAATGTTAAAGGTTGAAAATACGGGTGAATGATATCGTGCCGCGGATCGATCGTGAAGTTCATTGTCTGCCCGGCAGAACAGTAACAGGCGCCTAAACAGGAAGTTGCTTAATGCCTTACCGTTACAACAAGGCGCCAAGATATGTTATACGTATTGGAGAGCGGGGGACTTATCACGAGCAATATTTTGCTGTACGATAACAGTAAAAATATATATAGTAAAGAAGTATTTTACAAGTTTATCATTTTAATACATCAAGGGTAATTAAACTTTTTCCACCCTCTAACGAAATGTAAAAAAATAAGATAACCGAATCAGTCGTTTGTCAGGTTCTTTCGAAGAAGGTCAATGGAAAATCTGATGGGGGTTATTGGATATGCCAGAGAAACGCTTGCGGGTTGTGACCGGCAGGGCTTTTGCTTTGAGCAACTCATCACTTTTGTAAGGGTAATCGCCATGCAGTAACCTCCATCCGGCTTCCAGAAGTTCGTTGAATCCAAAGGCTGCATTGAAGAAGTGGCAGTGGACATCGATGTTTCTGTTGTTCATGACAGTCCTCCCCGGGAAAATGTGTTATCAAGAGTACTACAGCCATTTCCGACAATTCACTTCAACTATTGGTTTGCCGGAGATGTTGCCGGGCTCTTTTGCACGGTATTGTTAATCTGGACCGTGAATTCATGCCCCATTCATAAATTGAGGTACCTCATAAGTATTTCTCCGAAAGGTGCGGAATGTGGCTGCGTTCTACACTTTTTTCGCCGCCAGTTCACGGTAGAAGTCTTTCAGATGCCTGCTGCCTCTTGCCGGGGCCACGTTGTCGAGATTGCTGACCGCGATTGCAAAAGACATGACACCGGCAAGCGGCTTGTTGATGAGGCCGGTTACGAAAAGCGCGGCATCTCCGATCCACATGGGCACATGGGTGATCCAGGTTTTTTTGCCGAGGGCCTCGAACGCAAGCGTGACGGTTTCGTTGAAAGTATAGGTGTCGGGCCCGCCGACAGAGATCTCCGGGATATCCTTTTCGACAGCATCGACGCAGATAGTTGCAAGATCGGCTCCATGGATCGGATTGACATGGTTGGTGCCGTCCCCGAGCAGGAACATGTGCCCTGAGCGGGCCATCGAGAAAAACATGCCCATGTCGGAGAAGAAGCCGGTCGGCCGGATGACGGTGAAGGAAATGCCGGATGCCTTAAGGTCCGCTACGAAACGTTCGTGTGCACTGACGACATCGACGTCGAGCATCTTTTCAGCGTTGAAGACCGAGACATAGATGAACTTTTTCACCCCATTGGCGAGAGCGTCTTCCAGAAGAGCCCTGTTGCCGAGATGGTCGATCTGTTCACTTGTGACATTGTCCTGCGGTTTGGTGAGCCCCATGCATGAAAAAACGATATCCACACCTTTGCAAGCACCTTTGAGCGTGCTCGGATCGGTTGCATCGCCTGTTACCACCTCGTCGACGACATCAGCAACTGGAGGTTCGAGATTGGGGCCTTCTTTTTCAAGCTTTTCCGGGTTTCTCACAAGCGCCCGAACGCTACAACCGCGTTCGGCGAATTCCCTGACAACATACCTTCCAAGATATCCGGAAGCTCCCGCTACAAGTACCTTTTTCATGATAGCTGGTTGATGAATGTCATGGCTTGTTACTTACTTGTAAGCATAACATTCGCCAATGGTTAATTGTTCGACAGGGGAATAGGCGTGCAGTCATGGCAGACTTGATCCAGCATCCATTTTTACGGGTTTACTCAACTCGGAAAATGGTGAAATGGAATCGTCCTGTTACGCGGGGAGTGAATTATTGATAAGTTTTATATGTTATTACAGTTGTTAATAACAAGAATGATAGCTCATTAACCGAAAGTTCAAAGAGGGTGAATCATGGCTGCTCAGCATATTACAGTTGATATTCCCGAAAAGGTATTATTTGCAGAAAAGACGGATGCTCATGCTTTTGGAAAAGAGCTACGTGTGCTTGCTGCTGTCAAATTGTTTGAAATGGAACGACTTTCCTCAGGCCGTGCAGCCGAACTTGCTGGAATGAGCCGGGTAGAATTTTTACTCAGCCTCAGTCGATATAGTGTTTTTCCCCTTGCTTCCGAGTTACATGATTTAGAAGAAGAGCATGCTTAATGTTTCACTTGTTGCTCTTTCAGAGCCTTTCCCATGAATCCCTGTTCTTTTTCAGTTCTTCCTCAATATCCTCAGTCGTTTTACCCCATGTTCCTTTGGCAACACCGGCATATTCCACGTTTCCTTTTCAGTCTGGAACTGTTGCAAATTCAGGGGTATGGGGAGTGACACTGTTATTTGAAATCACATATTGTGATTTCAAGGCAGCCGAGAACGTTTTGCAAGGGCTGTGATGATGAGTATATTGAGGTGTGAATAGAGTTCTGGATTCAGGGCCGAATATAAGTCTGATCGTATCATAAAAAACATTCGTATTGCAAACGATATTATTCCACTGGGCGAGTTTAAATCGGGGATTTCTTCATGTCTGAAAAAAGTGCAGACAACAGGCCATCCTCTGATTATAACCCAGAACGGAAGGCCGGCCGGTGTTCTGCTTTCTCCCGAGGAGTATGATAATCTGGTCTACCGGAAACAATTTATCGAATCGGTTGAGCGCGGTCTGGCAGCAGCAGAATCAGGAGAAGTGTACAGCACAGACGAGGTCAGGGAAAGGTTTACAGAAAAAAGAGTTTCCGGCAAACAATGACCGTTGTCTGGACAACTGAAGCTCTCAGAAACCTTGATGAAATCGAGAGATAGGTGACCAGGGGGCGTAGTTGAATAGGGATAAATGTCCAGGTATTATTTCGCTTTTATTCTTTCAGGGCCTTGACGGAGATTATTTCAAGGATGTCGTCTGACTGCATTTTGAGGTCGTGGGTGATGAAAAAGCAGCAGCCGGAACGGATTGCGGTTGCAATTACCAAGACCTGGAAGGGAATGGGTAGAACGTTGCTCGGTAAGTGAAAAAAGATTATAAAGTATTAGGTTTTTAGTGACTGCTGATGTACGGGGGAGAGTTTTTGGGCCTTAGCAGTTTAATGGGAGGCACACCCCAACGGAGACGTTATTTCGCTTGAATTTGTGATATTCGATATTCTGAATAATGCCTGATTTTGAAAAGTTAGACATACTCAAGAAAACGCTCGACTCATACCGCCCGCTTCCGCCCGAGATTGTCTCCAATCTTCATGAAGATCTGGTGCTGCGCTGGACGTATCATTCGAACGCTATCGAAGGCAATACGCTGACGCTCAAGGAGACCAAAGTGGCGCTGGAGGGCATTACGGTCGGCGGGAAAACCATGCGGGAACATTTCGAGGCGATCAATCACCGCGAAGCTATCTATTTTGTCGAAGATCTGGTTAAACGGAACGAGCCTCTCTCGGAATGGCAGATCAAATCCATCCATCAGTTGATTCTGAAAAATATCGACGATGCACATGCAGGAGTCTACCGGAAAACCAATGTGATCATTGCCGGTGCCGATCACGTGCCGCCTGACGCATTGCATGTCGAAAGCGAGATGCAGGGGTTCATCAACTGGTACAGAGAGCAGGCACCTGCGCTTCATCCGGTTGAACGGGCGGCTCGGCTCCATGCCGACTTTGTAAAAATCCATCCCTTCACTGACGGAAACGGCAGAACATCTCGCCTCCTGATGAACCTTGAGCTGATGAAAGACGGGTATCCTCCGGTCGTTCTACCGGTAGAAAGGCGATTGGAGTACTACGAAGCTCTGGATGCTGCTCATACGAAACAGGATTACGAATCCTTTTTGACCCTGAGTGTCGAAGTTGTTGAAGCGGGATTCAAACCCTACTGGCATGCTTTGGGAGTGAAGCCATGAACATCTCCATCTGACATCTCGGTTAATCTGTTGCACATCATGAACGCTTTGCTGCTTCCAAAAAGCAGGCATGCTTATGCCTTGAATGCTTTTGGAGAGATTATTTTTTTGTAAAAGGACAGCGCAGCTTTCAGTTATTATACTTTACTTTTTTTACATTAAAGTAATAAATAAGCAAGTCGTGCGGTTAAGAGATTACTTGCTTAGCGCCTCCAGGCATGATGTCGAGAATTTTTTTCAAGCGGCTCTTGAATCGCGATACACTTTGTAACACAAAGGGCTCTCCTTTATTCCCACTAACCTTCAATTCATTATAGAGAGATGATTGTCAAAAAAAGCAAAAGCATAAGTATTCATTTCATCGTGGCAGTAATTGCCCTGTTTTTATTTCAGCCTCAGGCGTTAGGTCGAGGCGTTGTGGAGGTACAGTATTGGATGTTTAACGAATCATTCGATCATGATACTCATCCTGACGACAAAGCTTTTCTGACGGGCAGGGCTGGTGTGACAGAGCTGCAAGATACGTTTGCTTTTGCATTGAAATGGGAGATGCCTGTTTTACGTGCTGGATCGAGCGGCTCTTTTTTTTCTCTCAGTGCCGGGGCTCTGTTTATTGCAGATGCTGAAGACAAACGAAAAAATGATAATGATCCCCGGCCAACAGGCCAGCACTCAGAGATATATAGCCGTATTGACCCCGTAATCGGTCCCTTGGTTGGGGCAGATCTGGGCTGGGTTTTTTCTGAAGCCGTTCAGATTGGCGCGTCGCTCGATGCAACATGGTTGCGGATTGATCACGGCTGGAATCGAAATGATTCATACGAAACCGACGAAAGTGAATGGAAAACATTCCTGACTGTTGGTCCTGAACTTCGGATAATTCAAAACGATTTGGCATTCATTTTGGGGTATGGTTTTGGTAACGCTGATTACGCTACTCTTGGTATCTCTTGGGAATTATAACAGTGGGATGGGGAAGTGTTATGATGTTGAGCGAGGCAGAAGAAAATTTGATTTATTCGGCCGCACATGTTGGTTGCTGGAAGTTGTCCCTTATAACAAAAATACGAGGAGAAGATGATGTCGGAAACAAAAAAACATGATTGTCACAAAGCTGTATGTCAGGCATGTGGGTGGACTGGTAAAGCCCATAAGGATCATGATGCGGCTGTCAAAGAGGGTTCAGGTCACGAGAAGGAAAATTCTGGACACGCTTGCTATATACAGAATGTTCCATATGATGAAGCATAGACTTTATCGAATGACCACATTTGGTTTTGATCCAAGACTCCTGATGCTGTAGTAACTATTAGCTGGTCTGATTCTCCTCATCAACCGTTTAAGTTTTACAGTCAGCTTCCTGGATGCCGCATCACCCTGTGTAATATTTGTGTTATTAAACGGGGCCGAACGATTTTTTAGTAAGGTGTACAGGTCTTGTCTGCTGTGCGGAATATCTGAATCCAGAATTCCGACTTCTGGACTCTACATCCTTCACTTCTTATAGTATTTCATCGCGTCCGGGATCGCGTTTCTGATCTGGCGGATTCGGGAGGCATCGGAAGGATGAGTGCTGAGAAATTCCGGCGGTTTGCCTCCCTTTGCTCCCTTTGACAACCTTTGCCAGAAACCGATGGCTTCGTTCGGATTGTAACCGGCCATTGCCATGAAGATCAGGCCGATCCTGTCGGCTTCATACTCCTGCAGGCGGCTGTAGGGGAGCAGGAACGCTACCTGTGATCCCACGCCGAACGCAGATAGCCAGAGCTGGCGCGTTTTTCTGGGATATGAGTTCAGGGCTGAACTGAGAGCCGTCCCCCCCAACTGGGTAAGAAGCATCTGGCTCATGCGCTCGTTGCCGTGCTTGGCTGCGGCATGAGCGATTTCATGAGCCATAACCACGGCAAGCCCCGCATCGTTCTTCGAGTAGGGGAGTATACCGGTATAGACGGCGATTTTGCCTCCGGGCATGCACCAGGCGTTCGGGGATTTATTTTCGATGAGATTGAATTCCCAGGAGTAATTCCTCAGCTCGGAAGAAAGGCCGCGCTGACGGAAATACCGCTCGACGGCGAGCTTCAGCCTGTTTCCTACCCGTTTTACTCTCGCAGTTTCAATGCTGTTATTGCTTCGTTTGTTTGTTCTGAGAAATTCTCTGTACTGTTCATTGCTCAGGGAAAGCATGGAAGAGGAGGAGACAAGGTTGAGCTGGGACCGCCCGGTTACCGGGACGGTTGCGCAGGAGCCGAGAAACATTGCTGCTATCAACAATGCAACAAGACGGCTGTGTATCATTGCAATAGGGATTTTTCTGCTCATGGCGGCAAATGGTTGCGTATTAAAAGGAGGTCAAATGCTTAACCTCTTTTCTCCAACAGTGGAAAAGGATATGTCCGGCAAAACCTGCAAGCTCAGGGTTCAGTATACTGGAGACCTGCTTCTGAAGAAAAAGATAATTCTTTTGGGTCAATGATTGTAACGATTCCTTTATCGAAAACCAGGCGGCAAGGTACTGTCGTACATGCGTGTCGATTGGAAAAGCGGAGAAGCGATGCAAACCGAACAAAAGAATGCAGTCGGCAATTTTGTAGCCTATGCCAGGCTGTGCACAGAGCTGTTTTCTTGCCGTTTCAAAAGGCATTTCAGGGTCGCAAAGGTTTTTCAGGTCAAGCCGGCCTGAAGCAACGCTTTTTGCGGCATTGATGATGTTTTTCGCCCGTATGCAGTTGTTGTTCGTGCAGAACCTGAGAGATTCCGGGTCGGCGGCAGCAAGGGTTTCCGGGGTAGGGAAGCTGTTATAGGTGAACGGTTTATTGTTCAGCGTAACCGTATGCTTTTTGCCAAGCAGTCTTGCAAGCTCTGAAACCTGTTTTCTGATAATTCGCATGCCGAGTCCCTGGGCACACATAAAGCTGATCAGGATCTCAAACGCATCCTGCCTGAGGACTTTAATGAATGTATAGGGCTGAATCAACTGCCAGACATGAGGATAGTGTTCGCTGAATTCAGGATGAAACAGTCTTTTATTATCTATGTCAAGACTGAAATAGTAGGTGATAAAATCCTTGGTGGTCTCTCCCTGACCGGGGTTTTTTGTGGTTCTAATTGTACAGCTTGCCCTGCCTACCCTTTGAATGATAAAGAGATCGTCGCCTATAATACCACAAAAAGTGTTTTTTTCTTCATCATAATTATCCCACCTGAAGCTTTGCCCGCTGAATAATGTTCCTTCTATATTTAACCCTTCCAGATTAGCATCAAGTCGGTATAAATTCTTTATACTCATTGTTTTTATAGGATTCAAACAAAAGAATGCTCAGGTAATATTTTTATCTTTATAAACATATTAACTTCTTGCAATAAAAGCTAATAAGATTTATTATATCAAATTTTTTTACCTTAGAAACGCTCCTTTTCTCCGGATATAACGGCATTATTCTTCTTGATAATTTTGTCTTTTTTCAAGTTTTTTTGTCTTATTTCTCCTGCTTTTTGGTGGGCAAGTATTGAAAATTGAAATAAAAAAACCGGAACAACTCGATACAAAAAAGATGTTCCGGCTTTAATGCGTTATTTCAACTTTTCCTCAATAGTAACTGTAAAACTCTTCCATCTCCTTTTCAAAGAAGAATTCATCATGACCAAATGCAGGGACAAGATCATCTATCCAGGATGCCGATTCACTGTATTCTGCAAAGAACAGCCTGTTTGTCCATTCAGGATTTCTGCTTTGGGTAAATTTGAGGGCAAATACCTTTTCACCATGGAGCTCCATGACGTTTTGAACAATTATCTTTCCTGGCGAGCAGGACATTGACGGTCCGCGCACAGTTCTCCCAAGCCCGGACATATTCCGATACGCGTCATTGAAGATTTCAACAGCCTGGGCAAGGGGAAGCTCAAAGTAATGCTTTGCACCCGTATCTCTTTCCAGAAACATATAGTAAGGGATGATACCCAGCTCAAGCTGCTTCTGCCACATGGTTTCCCATGTATGGGCGTTATCATTGATATGCCGGGCAATCGGAGACTGGCTGCGTATGGCGGCCCCTGTTGAGCGAATACGGTGGACAGCTTCTATTGCTTCAGGCGCGTCAATTTCCCTGGGATGGCTGATATGCGCCATGAACGCAAGGTGCTTGCCGGATGCGACTATCTCTTCAAAGAAGCTGAGAAGTTCAGAGGCATCATGCTCTGCCGTAAAGCGATACGGCCACCAGCTCAGCGCTTTTGTGCCTATCCTGATAGTCTTTACCGTAGGGATGCTCAGAAGAGGCCGGATGTACTTTTTAATCAGTTCGGCGCTCATGACCATCGGATCGCCGCCTGTAAAGATAACGTCCTTTACTTCCGGGTGCGCATTGAGGTAATCGATCAGGGGTTTGACATCATTGTTGGCGAATTTCAGGTTTTCAAGGCCCGAAAATTGCGGCCATCTGAAGCAGTACGTGCAATATGCATGGCAGATTTGGGCTTCGGAAGGGAAAAACAGGACACTTTCCCGGTATTTATGCTGGATGCCGTGAAGGGGCTCGTCATTTATGCGGGGAGTATTAAGCTCCATTTGCCCGGCCGGATTGGGGTTCTGGAGAAGCTGAATCTCTCTTGCCGCCTGACGTATCGTTTCCGGACCGGCTTTCGACCGTACAAGCCCGGACATTCGATTGAAATCAAGAGGATCAAGCATGTCTGCCTGCGGGAAGCTTAGCCTGAATATCGGATCCTCGGGAATGTTCGACCAGTCAATAAGATGTTCTGTGACGTAACTGTTTACCCTGAATGGATAAACAGACGCTACGGTCTTTATGACATGAAGCTGATCTTCAGACATTCCTCCGTACTGTGGGAGAGTTTGAAGATTATTTGCAGTATATGAACGATATTTCAGCATAACAACTGCTTTTAACGGTTGCTAAAATATCGGCAGAGCATATTTTTCTCTCTATGAAGCTCTAACCTTTCTGTTATAATTGGAACCTCCTGACAAGGCGAGGTGATCTGTAATTGTATTTACAATTAATGATCCAATAAACCAAGAACAAAGGGGGAGAGGCTCTGCGAGTCCGGTCTTGGCAAGGATATGCCCGTTTTATTCATAATATCCCCCTTTCTCCAGGGGTGACACTCGCAACTGCGCAGCTCAACAACGCGATCATATGGACACAGGACCCGTTTCTCAAAGACTTTCCGGATGTCAAATATTATCCCCAAAAAACGGAATAAACAAGGTATGTATCTTATTCAAAACGGGTTACCGGTTTGCTTGCCGACAACCACCATTCTTGCGGTCATTTTGCATCAGGTTTTAAATCTCGACAGACGGATGAATGAGTTTAAACAAGGAAAAAAAGCCTCATAACCATGCTGCGTCAATCATATAATGCGGTAAATACTTCTGTTTTCACTATCTTGATGTCTGTTTTACGGGGGGGCATGTGTGAAAACTCGCCGTGCTTTTTGAACAACCGCTATTTATTTCAGGAGTTATGGCCGCAGAACCATGGATTAAGCATTATGACAGGGGAGTGCCGTCTACTCTGCAGCCTTATCCAGATCACACCGTAGTCGATATTGTTTCAAAAAGAGCTGTTGAAATACCCGACACACCTGCACTGTATTTCAAGGGTTCAACAGTCACATGGCATGATCTTGAGCGGTTGAGCAATGCTTTGGCCCAGGCGTTCCTGAAAGAAGGATTGAAAAAGGGTGATCGCATTGCCCTGCTTCTGCCGAATTCTCCCCAGATGATTATTTCCGAGCTTGCCATTTGGAAAATCGGGGCTGTGGCAGTTCCGATGAATCCTCTTTATACCGAGCACGAGCTGGCTTACGCGCTGAATGAATGCGGCGCCGAAGTTGCTATAGTGCTTACCCCTTTTTACAGCAAGATCAAGTCGGCACAGTCTTCGACAGGTTTGCGAAAAGTAATCGCGTCCAGCATAAAGGAATATCTTTCCCCACTGAAAAAAGTTCTGTTTTCCCTTCTGAAAGAAAAAAAAGAAGGACATTCGGTAACGCTCGATGAAGGCGACCTTCGGCTTGACGCCCTTATTCGAGCAAACATTGGTTTGCCGGGGCCTGACATTACGGTACTTGCTTCGGACCCTGCGCTGTTCCTTTTTTCCGGAGGAACAACAGGGATGCCGAAGTGCGCAGTCTGCACCCACAAGTCCATGGTTATCAGCGGTACGCAGATAGCACGCTGGTTCAGTGTTGTGCTTGACAGAGGCAATGATATCGTCATGCTCAATATGCCGCTTTTTCATGTGTATGCCCAGGTAGGCATCCTTGGAGCAGCCCTTGTGGATGAGTATCCTGCTGTGCTTGTGCCTAATCCGCGCGATCTCGACGATCTGGTGGCTACGATCAGGAAGTACAAACCTTCTGTTCTGCCCGGTGTTCCGACCCTTTTTACCGCGCTTGCCAATCATCCCCGTGTCCGGAAAGACAGTAAGGCACTTGGTTCCCTGAAGCTTTGTGTTTCCGGTGCGGCGCCTTTGCTGCTTCAAACCAAAAAAAGGTTTGAAGAATTGACAGGAGGGAGGATTATTGATGCTTATGCTCTTACAGAATCAATGATCGGCGCAGTGCTTACGCCTGTTCTGGGAACATATAAAGAGGGTTCGGTCGGCATTCCTGCTCCCGACGTTGAGATAAAAATAGTAGATCAGGAGAAGGGTGGAGATGAGATGCCTGTAAATGAAGTTGGCGAAGTGATAATGCGTGCTCCCCAGCTCATGAAAGAGTATTGGAACAGACCCGATGAAACCGGAACCGCTATACGCGACGGCTGGTTGTATACGGGAGATCTTGGCTATCTTGATGATGACGGCTACCTCTTTATCATCGACAGGAAAAAAGATGTGATCAAACCCGGAGGGTTTCAGGTCTGGCCAAGGGATGTCGAAGAGGTTATTGCTTTGCATCCTGATGTCTGTGAGGTTGGGGTTGCAGGTGTTCCCGACGACTATCAGGGCGAGGCAGTAAAGGCATGGGTAGTGTTGCGCCAAGGGGCGAAGCTTGGTGTCGGCGAATTGAAAGAATTCTGTAAAAAAGAGCTGGCTGCATACAAAGTACCGAAATACGTCGCCTTTACCAGTGAGCTTCCCAAATCCCTGGTTGGCAAGGTACTGAGACGGAAGCTTGTCGAGCAGCATTGTGCAGAGGCCTCCTGAGCTTCTTCGCCTTCCTTTTTTCTTTTTGAATACACCCGCAAAAAACTATATTAATGCGTCAGTCAATGGTTGGCTGAACGCTTTCAGGTGATTTGTGCTTTTGATTATTTGACAGCGTTTCTCTTTTTATTCAAAGCACACATTACCACGAGGTAAGAACATGAACATTTACATAGGCAACCTGGAGTACGGTGTAACAGAAGATCAGCTGCGCGATGCATTTGCTGAATTCGGAGAAGTCTCCAGCTCCAATATCATTACAGACAAGTTTACCGGTCGCTCCAAAGGTTTCGGTTTCGTTGAAATGCCTAACGACGATGAGGCCAATGCCGCTATCGATGCTTTGAATGACTCTGAATTAAACGGTCGTCCCATAAGGGTAAACCAGGCAAGGCCGCGCGAAGAACGTCCAACCCGGCGTTTTCAGCAGTACTGATAGATAGTCTTTTGATAGAAAGAGTTAAGGAAGCCGTCCGGAAGATTTTCGGGCGGCTTTTTACTTGTCGCTGATATCTATCCTTTTTCCGGTTTTGATCCTTTTCAGGTGTATGTCAGCTTTCGTCAAAACATGTGCGACAAGGTGGATTTTTTCCGCTCCCAACTGAATATCGCAGCTTTGAATGGTTAATCCGCCGAGGGTCAGGCTGATTGTTTTACCTGCCTTTTCTTTGGAAATTGCATCATGGACAAGGTCGGGGATTCTGCTGATAAGGGAGTCCAGATTCAGGTGAAG
>JAKSDB010000280.1 GCA_022360415.1 Chlorobiales bacterium | reverse complement strand
CTCGGCTTGTCGATGCTCAGGGAATGAACGCTGAGCTCACCTGATAAAACCGACAAAGCATCAAACGTCACGGAAAAGCGGCTGACTGTTCCCAGTGTGTCGCTGTTTTCGCCTCCTTTCTCCGAAACCAGCAAATCATGCAGTGTAATACTTATTCCCGGAAAGGCCCTGAAAAGGGATATGTCCGCGTCTCCATAATCAACCCTTGCCTCGACAGAACTGTTTATCATCGTTTTGATGTAATCGCTCAAACGTGGTTTGAGCATCTGAAGAAATACAAGAGCCGCCACAACAAGCAGAACCAAAAACACAACAAAAAACTTGAGAAACTTTCCCATGTTCGTAATATTAAACGGGTTGCGGTTTATCCCCTGAAACACGATGTATGAAGGATATAACCTTTTTTCTACGGTAAACGATCTAATCCGGTCATGGAAACCGAAAAAACACACAGAGACTTTTGATAAGCCCTGAACGTTTTTCCAGAATCAAGCGCCTCCTTTCTCTCAGGCAGCCAGACCTCACGGTCCTTATGGATAATGTGAACAAACCGCACAATCTGTCTGCAATCATCAGGAGTTGTGACGCCGTCGGTATCGAAACCCTTCACGCCGTCTCGACTGACAGCGTTATACGAAACCGCCAACGGGCTGCGAGAGGCTCCAATAAATGGGTTAACCTTGTACTGCACGACAGTACCGTCAAAGCAATTCAATCCCTCAGAGATCAGGGGATGCAGATTCTTGTGGCTCACTGCAACGATGACGCCGTGAACTTCAGGGATATCGACTATGCGATACCTACCGCAATTGTCATGGGTGCAGAGCTTTTCGGGCCATCGGAAAAAGCTGTTTCACAGGCCGACCATTTCATTTATGTTCCCATGCAGGGGATGGTTGAATCGCTGAATGTCTCTGTAGCTGCCGCCGTAATCCTGTTCGAAGCACAACGCCAGAGACTCGAAGCAGGGCTTTACAACCAGCCCAAGCTACATTCCGCTTATATGAAAAAAAGGCTTTTTGAGCTTGCCTACCCTGCTGCAAGCAAAAAAATTGCCCGGCTGGGCCGCCCCTACCCCGAACTCGACAATGAAGGCAAAATCATCAGGGACTGAGCAGCCTGCGATAGTTCACCGAAACGTAACAATCTTCGTTGGCAGGCACGGGAAAATCTTTGTATATAACGTTCGGACCTGTAAGCCGCATGACAACCCTCTTCAGAACCCCGCTTATGCCTCAACAGGAAGTAAAACCCTACCGGATCGTAATCGAGTGGACAAACAGCGAAGACTTTTTCTTTTCCTGTGATTACAAGGCTTCTGAAGACAAGACGGAGGAACCTGAAACATACGCGCCGCATACGCACCGGTTCCCTCATGTAACGCGGGCAATGGGAAACGTCCTGAAAAAACTGAGAAGGGAACACATTACCTTTCCTCTTTTTCTTATCTCGCTTGCGTTCGAGCACCGGCACCTTCTCCGGGAAATCGATGAGCTGTTGCGCGCTTTGCATACTCATCTGGGGAATCAACGGGGAACGGGAAGTTATCGTTGTTTTATCTGCAGCCAGGGCAAACAAACCGTTACCGGATCATGAGCAGCGCTGCAATCCGGTAATGAGCACCTCCCTCCCCCATGAAACCGGCTGTTTTTCTCTTTCTTTCGGGCATTCTATGTCACAGCAGATCCCTTGCTTCCATTATTAAGGGCAGCTCAATTTGTTGCGCACCATGATTACTTCGTTGGTCGGTGCTCAAAATCTTCATGTACTCTCTTGTACACTCCGGTTCCTCCAGCTCCGTCCGCCTTGTAGCGCTCACGACAATAAATAGAGGTGCCCTTAATTCTCGACACCTGCCAGAATAACTGAAATCACCTCGGCGCCCTTTTCCAGCACCACAATATCTTCATGCAGGGCGTTGAGGATCTCTTCTACCCGGGTACGCTCGTCAAAGCGCAAATATAAACGGGAATCTTCATCGGAAATCAAATCACTGACATGATCTTTCAGTTCACTGAGTTCGTTCTGCAACAGCCTTACTTTTTGATCGATCGGCATGATGACCTCCGAAGATAAATTGACGAATACTTACTGTTAAACAGTCAATTTCCATGCCAATCTCTCTTCAGCCCCTCTAACCACCGTAAAAGGTATGTGCAGATGCTGTTTTTCCGGCTGGCGGCATCTCAAATTAACACAGGTGTTTCAAAAACATACAGCATAAACGATACACATGCTCTCCGGGCCTGCAAAAAAGCACCTGATCTGTACCATTTGTTTCACTTCATGAAGTATTTTATATTGCGGTGGTTAACGAGAACAGACCCTCCCCCCATGAATAATCCTGAGAAAAAGAAAACAAATGTCCTCATAGCCGACGACAGTGCTGTAATGCGCACGCTGATCGGCCATGTCATAAACAAACTGGGTTATAATGCTCTGACGGCCAAAGATGGAGACGCATGTATTCACATGCTGAATTCAGAAAAAGTCGACCTTTTGCTCCTTGACCTGAACATGCCGGGAAAGAACGGCATGGAAGTACTTTCCTATCTCCGGGCTAACGACATGGTGCTGCCGGTCATCATGATTACCGCTTCCGATGATATCAGCCAGGCCGTTCAGTGCATTAAAATGGGAGCGTATGAATACCTCACGAAACCGGTAAAAAATGATCGCCTTGAAATAACAGTCAGTAATGCCCTTTCAGAATTAAATCTGAAAAAAAAGGTACAGCTTCTGGAAAAAGAGCTCAAAAACCAGAATATTTTCAGGCGTATACACGGAGAGAGCCCTGCGCTAAAAAAATGTATCGAGCAGGCCATGCAGGTTATGGAAACCGAGGTTAACGTTCTTCTGATCGGTGAAAGCGGCACGGGAAAAGAGCTGTTTGCCCAAGCAATCCATAGCGGAAGCAAACGTAAAAACGGACCTTTCGTAACCATAAATTGCGCGGCGATTTCCAATGAACTTTCCGATAGTCTGCTTTTCGGCCATGTCAAAGGTTCTTTTACAGGAGCCAACAGCGATCACGCCGGATTTTTTGAGCAGGCGGATGGCGGCACCATCTTTCTTGATGAAATCGGCGATATGAACCTTGATATCCAGGCAAAGGTTCTCCGGGTGCTTCAGGAAAAGAAAATCCGCCGTGTGGGTGAAAAAAAGGAAAGAGCTGTCGATTTCCGGCTTGTATCGGCAACGCACAAAGATTTTTCCGATGCAATAAAAAACGAGACGTTCCGAGCCGATCTTTATTACCGTCTTGAGGAATATCCTCTTGTCATCCCGCCGTTGAGAGAACGCAGGGAAGATATTCCTTTTCTGGCAAACCTTTTTCTTGAAAGCTTCTGTACGGCAAACAACATCGAAGCGCTCTCGTTCAGCAGGCCT
>JAKSDB010000139.1 GCA_022360415.1 Chlorobiales bacterium | reverse complement strand
GGCCCGCGTGCCTGCCCGCGCTGAGCAATGAGTAATTGTGCCAATTTGAAACGAGCGAAAAAGATGCAAATGTACTAAGCAATGAATGAATTACATACAAAGAAAACAGCTACGGAATCACATAAAAGAGGATACGTCTATCTCATCGGCGCGGGTCCCGGAGATCCTGAACTGTTAACCCTCAAGGCGGAAAGAGTCCTGCATGAGGTGGACGTGATACTGTATGACAATCTTGTCAGCGCCGAGTTGATAGAGCAGTTCGATGCGTTGAAAATATATACCGGCAAAAGAAAGGACAAGCATCATTTTGAGCAGGGTGCGATAAACGAAGAAATTGTGCACCACGCGAGACAGGGTAAGCAGATTGCCAGACTGAAAGGCGGCGATCCCTATGTTTTCGGCAGGGGTGGCGAAGAAATAGCTTATTTGAGGAAACATGGTATCGAATATGAAATAATACCCGGCATTACGGCTGCTCACGGGGCGAGTGCCTATACCGAGATACCGTTGACCATCAGGCACGTTTCATCGTCCGTGGCATTCTGTACAGGACATCCTCTGGAAAAAATACATGTGCCGGATGCGGACACCATTGTGTATTACATGGTTGCGTCATCGGCAAGCGACGTTGCCAAAGCTCTGATAAAGAAAGGGAAAGGAGAAAAGACCAGGGTCGCCATTGTTCAGAATGCAACCCTGTATAATCAGAAAGTATTTGCGGGGACGCTGGGTGAGCTGAAAAACAGGGACAAAAAGGTTGCTTCCCCTGCACTGCTTATGCTCGGCGAAAATATTACAGAATTTATTGCTGATTACTGGTTCGGTAAAAAGAAAAGGGTGCTGATAGCAGGAGAAAGTGCACAGAGGTACGAAAAAGGAGAGTATGTGATCGTCCGTAATCCATGCAATGATCCCGGACATATTGAAAAAGGAACCGTTGGAAGGATTGAAGATATAGAGGAGGAAATGCTGATTCTTTTTCCCGACAAGTATGCTGTCCACAACTTTTTCAATTATCTGTCCGAAAACAGTATGGATGTCAGGGGCTTTGTCAATGCCTCATTCTGTCCTGCAGGAATAGCTGCTTCGGCGGAGCTGTTAAAGCATGGGGTACTTCCGTACCTGTGCCTCGATGCCTCCTCTGGCAAGGATATCGTCAGGGAAATGAAAGAGCGGGAGATCACAGGCGAGCACATACTGATTCCGAGCAGGACTTCCATTAATGACGGTCTCCTCAACGAGCTGACGGCACTGAATAACAGTGTTACATTTCTCGATGTTGCCGTTCAGGAAACTTGCTGCCGGGAAGAGAGCATCGACCTTGATTTTATTGACGAAATCTACTTTTCTTCGCCGTCGTGTGTTGAGGCATTCAGGCGCCGTTACGAGGCGATTCCCGACCGTATTACAGTAACAACCGCCGACACGGGAACCCTCGCAGAGTATGACAGGCTTTTTGGTCCCGAAGCTTTTACATAAAGAGCCCCATAAACAGGATGTTTTGAAGGAAAAAAAACCTATATTTCCGTGCTTTTTATCAAAAGGGAGACGGTATACCCCTTAGAGAGAGTTTACGGCCTGCTGCTATTGAGGTGCCCTTGAGGATGCTGCGATATGATTAAACCGTTTACATAATGGCAAACACAAGCGTTACAAAGAAGAAGCCCTGCCTCCAGACAACACTTTTCGGTATACTTTCACTCGCGTCATACATTGCGCCACGGAGCATTCGGCAGTAATCTGCTGAGTAGCCTCGGGGCTGATGGCAAAGAAAATCCTGATTTTAATAGCAATTATCAAAGGAGGTATATCGATGAGGAGGTTATTTCCCGCTTTTCTCTTCACTCTGTTCATAATTTTTACATTCTCAACAGCCTCTTTTGCCGCTGGAGGCGGGGTTGATCTTGAAGCTGTTCCGGTTGACAGCCATGCCTGGTGGTTCTGGCCGCTGATTCTTTTGGTGGTGACCTTCGTTATGGGTGTCGTGGCCGTGCTGGCAGGGGTTGGCGGCGGCGTGCTTTTTGTCCCCATCATCAGCGGTTTTTTTCCTTTTCACCTCGATTTCGTCCGCGGTGCCGGCCTTCTCGTCGCCCTTGCCGGAGCCCTGGCCGCCGGGCCGGGACTGCTCAAATTAAACCTGGCCAGCCTTCGCCTGGCCATACCGGTTGCCTTGATTGCTTCCACCTGCGCTATCCTGGGCGCTATGATCGGCCTGGCCTTGCCGACCGATGTTATCCAAATCTCGCTGGGGGCAACCATTCTTGGTATTTGTATTCTCATGCTCACCGTCAAGAAGTCCGAGATTCCAGATGTGCCCCAGGCGGACAAGCTTGCCTCGGTTTTGAAAATCTATGGTGTTTACCGGGAAGAGAGTACCGGCGAGAAGATCAACTGGACGGTTCACCGGACCCCGATGGGGATGGGCCTTTTCGTGTTGATCGGCATTATGGCCGGCATGTTCGGGCTGGGAGCCGGCTGGGCCAATGTGCCGGTACTGAATCTGCTTATGGGAGCGCCGCTCAAAATCAGTGTGGCTACCAGTAAGTTTCTGCTCTCCATTACCGATACATCAGCAGCCTGGATTTATATGAACCAGGGGTGCGTAATACCCATGATGGTGGTTCCTTCTCTGGTTGGTATTATGCTCGGCTCCTTTGTCGGTGTCCGAGTGCTGAAGATTGCCAAACCCACCTTTATCCGCTGGATGGTCATCGGTATCCTGGCATTTGCCGGACTCAAAGCGCTTTCCAAGGGATTGGGCTTTTAAAACAAATCATAGGAAAGGAAATAAAATGGAAAAAAAATTCACTGCCTCCACCGCCCCGACTGAAGAGCAGCTTCTTTATGCCAAGATCCTGCAATGGGGTATGTTGATCGGTCTGCTTTGCCTGTTCGTCACCTTTGCCATTTACGTGCTGGGCATTATGGATCCCTATATCCCATTAGATAAAATCTCCCAATACTGGGGGCAAAGCGTTCATAATTATCTGGTAAAAGCCGAGATCGAGGATGGCTGGTACTGGGTCTCCATGCTGAAGTATGGTGATTTCCTCAACTTCATCGGTATCGCCCTTCTGGCAGGTATTACCATTATTTGTTATCTGGCCATTGTGCCGACCCTGCTCAAAAACGGTGATACGGTTTATGCCGTTTTGGCATTGCTCGAGGTGATTATCCTCACCGTTGCCGCCAGCGGGATTATTTCCGTGGGCGGGCATTAGCAGGTATTTACAGAGAGATCAATCAATACTCTTGATTGATTAATAGAGTCCTGAAAAGGTTATTGGATATGCACAGTGTCCGGTAATGGTTGTCAAGCGTCGGGGTCGGTAGGGGTCTTTATTATCTGGGACAGGTCACCGGAAACGTACCGGGTTTCGATACCTTGGCGACGAGCCTGATGAAGGAGACATTCAAAAGCAAGGGCATTGTGACCATTGAGGAGCTGCGCGGGCTCTCTATTGAAGCTAAATGTCAGCTGATGGCGATTTTTTTTGCCCAATGTTTGGTAAATATTGCAGGATTCAATAACATCATTATTCTGTCCGGCGTTTTAGCCATGTCTCGTCTTTTAAAGGGGGATATGGAAGCCTCTGTAAACTAAAAAGTAGAATTACATGTCGTTAGTTAATCCGCATGGTAGAGAAAAGGTTTTAAAGCCCCGGTTATTGTCCGGTGAGCTGTTGCGGGAGGAGATGGAAAAGGCCAAATCACTGAAGGAAGTGCGCATGACTTCCCGCGAAACCGGCGATCTTATCATGCTTGGTATCGGAGGTTTTACTCCCCTTGAAGGATTTATGGGACATGACGATTGGAAAGGCAGTGTCGAGAGCTGCATGATGGCTGATGGGACCTTCTGGCCGATACCGATTACACTTTCTGCAAGCAGGGAAAAGGCCGACAGCATATCTATCGGTGAAGAGGTCGCTCTTGTCGACGATGAATCGGGCGAACTGATGGGGAGCATGACAGTCGAGGAAAAGTATACGATCGACAAGGCTCATGAGTGCAGAGAGGTTTTCAAAACCGATGATGTTGAGCATCCCGGGGTTGCAAAGGTCATGGCGCAAGGCGATGTGAATCTTGCGGGGCCGGTGAAGGTGTTCAGCGAAGGATCGTTCCCTTCGGAGTTTGAGGGTATTTATATGACCCCCGCACAGACAAGGAAAATGTTTGAGGATAACGGGTGGAGTACAGTCGCAGCCTTCCAGACGAGAAACCCCATGCATCGCTCCCACGAATATCTGGTCAAGATCGCAATCGAAATATGTGATGGTGTTTTGATCCACCAGCTGCTGGGCAAGCTGAAGCCCGGTGACATTCCTGCCGATGTCAGAAAAGAGTGCATCAATGCACTGATGGAAAATTACTTTGTGAAAGGCACCTGTATCCAGGGCGGTTATCCTCTCGATATGCGCTATGCCGGTCCGAGAGAAGCGCTCCTGCATGCGCTGTTCAGGCAGAATTTCGGGTGCAGTCACCTGATTGTCGGCCGTGATCATGCGGGTGTCGGAGACTATTACGGTCCCTTCGACGCACACCACATTTTTGATGAGATTCCGGAAGGTGCCCTTGAAACCAAACCCCTGAAGATAGACTGGACGTTTTACTGCTATAAATGCGACGGGATGGCTTCCATGAAGTCATGCCCGCACGACAAGGAAGACCGGTTGAACCTCAGCGGCACCAGGCTCAGAAAAATGCTTTCCGAGGGTGAAGAAGTGCCGGATCACTTCAGCCGTCCCGAAGTTCTTGCAGTCCTGAAAGAGTACTATTCGGGATTGTCCGAAAAGGTTG
>JAKSDB010000124.1 GCA_022360415.1 Chlorobiales bacterium | reverse complement strand
GGAACGGAAACAGAAAGACCCCGCATGGTTTCTCGGCAGCGGCAAGGTCGAGGAAATGTCGCATATCGTGAAGGGCGGGCTGATAGATATCGTTATTTTTGACGATGACCTTTCTCCTGTTCAGGCAAGAAACCTGGAACGTTCTTTCGGCTGCAAAGTTCTCGACCGCACCGAGCTGATCCTCCAGATCTTCGCTCTCAGGGCTCAGTCGGCACAGGCCAAAGCGCAGGTTGAGCTTGCCCAGCTCGAATATCTGCTGCCGAGGTTGACCCGTATGTGGACCCATCTTTCGAAACAGAAAGGCGGAATCGGAACAAAAGGACCGGGTGAAACCCAGATAGAGACCGACCGCCGGCTTGTCCGCAAAAGGATTTCTTATCTGAAAAGGAAGCTCGGTGGAGTTGCGTTGCAGCACAAAACGCAGACGAAAGATCGCGCCAGGATTCCGCGTGTGGCTCTTGTCGGATACACAAACGCCGGAAAATCGACCCTGATGAACAGGCTTTGTCCCGGTGCCGGCGCCTATGCCGAGGACCGGCTGTTTGCGACGCTCGATACCAAAACCCGCCGGCTGGAGTTGAAGATCAACAAGGTGGTGCTGCTTTCCGACACGGTCGGGTTTATCCGAAAGCTCCCTCACCGTCTTGTTGAAAGTTTCCGTTCTACGCTTGATGAAGTGCTCCAGGCTGATTTCCTGCTGCATGTGATCGACTCGAGCCATGAAGGATTCGAAGAGCAGATGAGAATAGTGGTCGAAACATTGCACGAAATAGGAGTTGACCATGAAAACATTATCAACGTTTTCAATAAAATCGATGCCGTTACAGACAAGCAAACCCTTCGGTCGCTTCGACAGAAGTATCCTGAGGCTCTTTTCGTCTCGGCAAAACGGGGGATCAATCTTAACGCGCTCAAGAAAGCCGTCGGTGATTACGTTGCCAGGGATTATCAGTGCCGTACCCTCCGAACGCACATTTCCAACTACAAGCTGATCGGGTATCTGTATGAGCATACGGAAGTCCTTGAAAAAAAACATGTTGATGAAGATGTCGTGCTCGAGTACAGGGCTCATTACAAAAATCTCAAACAGATCGATGCCCGAATTGCGGCAGTTGAAAAGGAAAGCAGTCATGTCGCTTGAGCTTTACAACACCACGCGAAGGGATATCCCCCGGAAAAAGCTTGAGGCGATTATTGAAGGTGTCATTGAGGCCGAAGGCTGCGAGGTGGGAACTGTTATTGCAGTTTTCTGCGGTGACAGGTTGATTCACCGGATCAACCGGCAGTTTCTCGGACACGATTATCCTACGGATACCGTTACGTTCAGATATAATTCAGGACAGGATATCGACGGTGAATTTTATATCTCACTCGATGTTATCAGTAAGAACGCCAGGCGTTTCGGAACCTCTTTCGATGACGAACTGTTTCGTATCACCATCCACTCCGCCTTGCATCTGACCGGTTATGATGATGAGGATGCCGGCAGCCGGACTGTCATGAAGGACAAGGAGGATTCCTATCTTTCCCGACTGAGCTTTTACTAAAGTGCACTTCTGTTAATTTGCTGCGCACCATGATTACTTCATTGGTAAGTACGACACCGTTATTTACAAGTACTTTAGCCCGATCATGGCTGCTGCAGTGAACTGGTTTACCAAAAAAAGGATGTTGTTCACGACCTGGAAGCGCAGGAATGCGTTGTGCTCCTGGACCTCGCTTTTGCCTATGGCGTTTCCGAACCCGTCATCTACGGCATGTTGCATAAATGAGGCTCCCGTTTTAGGGTCACGGTATATCGGAATCTGAATAAAAATATTTATGGCAAGGGAAACAACAACGAGATACACCAGAATGTGAAAACCCCAGACCCATGCAAGAACAGCAAAGACGGCAAATACAAGGTCGATGATGACAAACGCGGCCAGAAAGGTGTTTCGTGAGCCGATCATGACCGTAAGCGATTTCATGCCGCCTTTGGCATCGCCATCCTTTGATTTGAAGTCATTCATGATGATGAGCGCTACAGCCATAAGAAAGTTCAGCCCGGCAAGCCCGATGACCTCAGGTCGTATCTCGCTGAACAAAGCGTTGGCAGAGAGATAGGTGATGAAGCCGTAACATAGCCCTACGGCGGGAGCGGAAAAGAAAATGTTTTTTTTCAACTTGAGAGGAGGGGCGGAGTAGATATAGCCGAAGATAAGGGCTGTAAGAAGGCAGCCCGCAAAAATCAGGCCGCGCTGTCCCCCAATGTAGATGCCGATCCATGCGCCTACCAGAATAGCCGTAATAAGTACGATACTCCAGTTCCAGATCGCTTCCTTCTCCGTCAGGCGTCCCGATGGAATAGGACGGGTAGGCTCGTTGACCCTGTCGAGCTCCAGATCGAAGTAGTCGTTGATCGACTGGCTGAATCCGATACCGAGAGGTCCCCAGATTACAAACAGAGTAAACAGTAGCAGGTAATCATGCATACTTGACTGCATGGCTCCTGAAGCCATAACCCCTCCGGCCACGCAGGGAAACGTACTGATCCAGGTAACCGGGTCGAGAAGCTCAAGATGGGCTCTGATTTTGTCGATAAAACCTAAACGCGTTGTTGCTGTCATGATATAAGTGATTTTAAGAAAGATGTTGCAGCTTTAGTTTGTTGTGATGGCGCTTTTTAAAGGTAGGTCTCCGGTCTGAGCTTGCTGGTGAAACGGTTCATCTTGTAATTGGCCAGCCAGACCCAGTTGAACGGCTTTCCCTGCATGCGCCTCATGATTGCCTTGCCTTTGTAGACCTCTTTTTGCAGCCTGACGAAATTCTCGAGCAGCTTCTCGCCGCTCATGCCCTGAGGCTCGAACATATAGTGGTACGTGTCGTATTTGTCCCAATCGAAGTGGCGCAGGCGCGGTTTCATTTCTTCGAAGTAAGGGGTGCCGGGGAAAGGGGTGACCAGCGAAAAAACCGGAAATTCAATCCCGTTGTTCATAATGAAATCGTAGGTCAGCTGGAAACTTTCTTCGCTGTCGTTGTCGAAGCCGAACATGAAATAACCCTGGATTGCAATCCCGTTTCTGTGCAGGTTGCTCACTACGGTTGCATAATTATCGAGCCTGTTCGATCCCTTGTGGACGCTTTTAAGGGTTTCGGGATTTAGTGACTCGAATCCTATACTCATCAGATCACATCCTGACCATCCTGCAAGCTCTGCGATTTCGGGTTTGTGCAGGAAGTTCATTGAGATATTTGCATTCCATCGTACCCCGATCCTTGCCATTCCCTCAAGCAGGTCGGTGAAGTAGGAGGGCCGGAAGCTGATGTTGTCGTCCATGAAAGAGAAGTGAACTCTCTCTTTATCAAGGCGATCCTGATGGTAGCGCATCTCATCAAGTACGAAATCAATGTCCCGGTATCGGTATTTTTTGCCATAGATGGTTGGCGTGGTGCAGAAATTACACCCGACAGGGCATCCTTTCGTGGCGAGGATGGGTATGCGTGAACTGTATTTTTTGCTGTTTCTGTTTTGCAGGGCGAAGCTGAAATCCGGGCGGAGCATCGAGGTCATCGGTTTAAGGGTC
>JAKSDB010000290.1 GCA_022360415.1 Chlorobiales bacterium | reverse complement strand
GGGATTCTTCCAATAACTAAATCGCAACAAGAAGAAGGACACAAAAGCTCCTACTGAAAAAAGCATTCCCTGAGTCGCATGATTTCTAATAATTATACCTGGAGGATATTTATACACGCCCACATTCAACACATAGGTTACATATGAAAGGAACGAACACAGTGTTAACGTAACGACCAATACCCAAGCTGCTTGCAGTTTGTGACTCTTTTCATAAAATGCAGCGACAGCCAAGGGCACTAATAAGAGTCTTCGCCAACTAATCCAATACCCAATACTATTATTCAACGTATCCACACTGTATATCAGCCCGACGCTAAACAGCAGCAGCAAAACCAAAGACATAACCGCCATTGGCTGCCTTACAGCTAATAAAAGGCGCTCTCTGAGGATTGGAGAGGCAAAAAAGGAGACATAGACCAGTAATTCAAACAGATTGGTCAAAGGAGGCGAAAACATCAATGCAATCATCTCTCCCATCATTAGAAATCGAACTACCTGTTCAGATTTCCCAATCCCCCAATTCTTACGCAATGTGCTTTCTATCATGAAAAACCCAACCAAGAGCGAACTTTAACGACCCATTTTTTTAATTTACGCCTTCGGAATTGATTCCACCGGTATCTTACAATGTTGTAATAACGGCTGTGCTTTTTTCGATTTGCATCAAGCACCGTACCAAACTTACCAGATACACTGCCCTGTTGAACCAAGGGCTTCTCCAGCCAATAATGTAGCGTACCGCAAGCCTCATCAATATGCTTAATTAAATGGTCTGCCGGCAAGCAGATTTTGTTCTTGTGCAGCCACTCGAAACGTCGGTTTAAAGCCTCGGTATCACACAAATATCCTTCAGTTGTTGCAATCGGCTGTGGAATCAAAGGACCATGGTGCAAAAAGAAATCATCGGACACTTTAGTATCACTCCCACCAAGAAATATCAGATACCCTTCAGGCAGTTTGTTGATTTCATCTATGACCTGATATAACCCAAGACAAAACCCTTTGTTTAAGATCACGTCATCCTCAAAAACAAGAATTCTTTTACATCCACGCTCAATACCCAAACGCCAAGCCTGCATATGCTTCAGCACTAACGACTTATGGGGAATAGCCATATCACTTTCCCCAAAATGTTCAGTCAGGTACTCATCCGTCAACTCTGGGGGATCAAAGTCAAAAATAAATTCGAAGTCGACACCCAAGTCAGAAAAATGCTGTTCTATATGTTTGATTCGCTCTGTAAAGGTTCGCACGCTAAGAACAAATACCGCATCAGCAACAAGAGCTAATTTACATTTACTCATCTATTTTATATTCCCAAAGAGTTTACAAGTCTTCCATGCGTACGCACCGTTAACTGGACTGCCCATAAGTAGAGATTTCTGGCCTAAATTGCTGTTTTTCAATAAATTCCATAGGCGTTAGATAACTCAAGGAATAGTGCGGTCTTTCCTCGTTGTATTCTCGTCGCCATGCTTCGATTTTCTGTCTCGCGCCCTCCATATCCATGAACCAGTTCACTGACAGACATTCATCACGAAGCTTACCATTGAATGGTTCAATATAGGGATTATCTGTCGGTTTGCCCGGCCTGGAAAAGTCCAGCGTGACCTTCTGTTATGGTGATCGGCATAGAGACCCGGACTTTTTTTACTGTAATTGTCCACGATCGTCAGGATTCTGAACCGTTTGCCATCGAACAACTGATCGGCCACGAAATCCATACTCCAGACCTGATGCATACCAGTTGCCTCAATGCGCTGCTGAACGGTTTCTGCGAGGTCGTTTTGTCCGAAGGTTCAACCCTTCCTGACGATAAATCCGATACACCCGTTTATGGTTGTCTGTAAAACCTTCACGGCGCAACATCGTCCAGATTCGACGATAGCCATAGCGTATCCGGCTAAAAGCAATCTCTTTCATCCGCATGGTCAGCAGCGATTCATCACGTCGATGTGGCTTGTAAAACCAGGTCGAATGCTGCAACTGCACTGTCCGGCAAGCTCGACGGAGAGAGACTCGATAGGCACTGAGGAGATAGTTCACCAGTTCACGCTTTTTTCGGGGCCTTACAGCTTTTTTTTATGACATCTTGCAGCATCTGCTTGTCAAGGCTGAGATCTGCGACAAGCTTCTTCAACTGGGCGTTTTCTTCTTCGAGTTGGCGAAGACGACGCAGTTCGGCTACACCCATGCCACCAAATT
>JAKSDB010000123.1 GCA_022360415.1 Chlorobiales bacterium | reverse complement strand
CTGCGCCCGATAGAATCAACCCAATGGGGAGGTGTCGATGAAGAGGTTACCGACCGCGTTCATCCCGAAAATCTCAGGGCGGCTCTCGATGCGACAACGCTTTTCAGCCTCCATGTAGCCGGAATCGATATCATCAGCACCGATATCTCCAGGCCCTGGTATGAGAACGGAGCGATCATCAACGAAGTCAACTACGCCCCTTTGTTCGGGGGCGGAGAGATTTCGAGGCGTCATATATCGACTTTCCTCTGGGACTTTATGGAAAGTGACGGCGGAATCCCCGTCAACGTGTATGTCGGTGGCGAGAGTGCACAGCAGGCTTCGGTACAACGCTGGAAAGAGCTGCTGTCAACGGGCAAACGTGCCTGTCTGACAAACGAGTGGAAAACTTTCGATCCCTCCGGCAAACCTCTTCCCATGCCGTTCAGAAGCCTCTACCATCGTGTACGGGCTCTGACGCTTTCACCGAAAGTTGAAGCAATTGTTTTGGTGGTTCAGACGGACGAATTTCTCTATAGCGGTCTGCCCCTGGAATTTGTCGACAGTATTACTGTTTGCGATAATCAACTGGTTTCTTTCAGGGAACGGAACAGACCGCTGTCATCGAAACGCCTTGCCGGAATGAACAGCCTGCTTGCAGGCTGGAAAAAAAGCATATAAAACGATACCTTTTTATTCATGCACGTTCTCGTAACGGGGGGAAATGGCTACCTTGGCGGCGTTACACTAAAAGCCCTCCATGCATCTACTGTTGTTACAGAAATTACTGCTCTGGTGAGAAAACCTGAGCGTTTTACATCTGGAAAATATTCCTGGATTCCGCAGGAAGTTGTTTTTGCCGATCTGGAAAAACTGGTCCGGGGGGACATGTCACTGGAGGGAATCGATCTTGTTTGCCATTTGGCGGCAGGAGGTCGCGAAAACGGAAACCCTGCCGAAATAGCATCGTCACTTGAGCTTACACAAACCCTTCTCGCTCATGCCGTTTCAGCGAACGTGAAGGGGTTCGTTGTCGCATCAAGTCAGGCAGTATACGGGACAGAGCCACCGATATGGAATGAGGGAAACCCGGCAGCACCGGTTTCCCTCTATGGTATGGGAAAACATGCAGCTGAGCTGCTTGCCCGTCAAACCGCTCTCCTTGTGCCCGGCATGAATACTGTTTCACTTCGTTTTTCCAAGCTTGTCGGTCCCTCTCCCATGTTCCGAATCAGTAACAGTGAACTGCCCCATGTTCTGACTTATTGTGCAGCAACGGGAAAAAGCGTGACGATGCCTGGCGATGGACGACAAATGCTCGATTTGCTGGATGTGCGCGATGCTGCTTCAGCGATTGTCAGAGTGCTTAAAAAGAGTCCTGAGCAGTGGCCGGAAGTGATGAATGTCGGTTCCGGCAAACAGGTTACGGCTCTTGAAGTTGCTCGAACTGTGTCGGCAGTCTCAAAACAAAAGGCAGGAAAACCGCTCCATTTCAGGCTTAACGATACCCGTAAAAGCCCGTATCGAAATTTCGGCATGTCCATTGAGCGTTTGGAGGATTTTCTGCAATGGAGGCCTGAACATACACTGGAACAAACCGTAACCGATGTTCTCTCCGCTCTCAAGAAGAGCGATGCCTGAATTTTGCGTTCTCTTCAACCGCTGTTGTTGGGGGACTGGTGTTGTGGAAAAGGGTTTTTGATTTCAATTCCAGATACATCTTCAGAATATCACTCTCATTGTATACCACGATCCGGTGCCAAGTTCAGGGTGTCGGACAAGGCTGATATCGCCCTGAACGTTCTTGAACATAATGCCGGCACCGCCTGAAAACGTCGATGGGCCGGTGGCGAATCCTGCCCGTAAGCTCAGGAACTTCAGGATACGTACTTCTCCCCCAGTCAGCAGTCTGGTTTCCTTTTTTTCCGGCTTTTCCATGGCAGCACTCACAATGATGTTGCCGGCAGGTTTGTAGGACGCACCGGCAAAGGCGGTTATGGGAGCGCTTTCATTTCCCCTGCCGCTTTCGGGTTTGTTCAGGTTGAAAACCGATGCACCGAGTTTTACTAAGGGAGAAAACGTGGTAAGAACTCCGAGGTTGATTCCTATGGCGGATTCGGTTCCTCTTCCCGGGCTGTCCCTTTGGAGAAGGCCGACCGACGCTCCTGCTCTGACTGCACCTGTGATCTTTGTTGAGTAGGTGGCATAGGTGCAGGATTCGCTGTAAAAGGAGGAGCCGTAATGTTGCCAGGAAATCGATGCGCTGCCATTTCGGTCAAATGGGAGCGTGCCGGTTTGCAGGATTCCGTAAAAACTGTCGAATGAACTTTCGCCGAACGGTAAGGCGTATGAGATACCGGCAGAAGAACCGTTACTTCTGTTGCCGGCAGCAGGGTTGTAAAAAGGGCCGAAAGGAGGGTTTTCCAAGGCAGCGCCGGCGCCGCCCATTGCTTCTATGCGAGCATCGGGCCCACGGTGTTCGAAACTCCCGAACGCGTCGGTCGGCAAGAGAAAAAAGAGAGCCAGGAAAAGGAAAGCAGGTGATCGCATGTTTGATTCAGGGGGATGTATAAAAGAAGTAATGTAGTGTATTTTTTCAAAACAGAAGAAATCAATTGCCGAGATGCCTTTGTTTTTTTTCTGACTGTCTCGGAAATCCGTATTTTTCATGGGCGGCTTATAAAAAATCCAAACGATCATATCAAGAGTTGATAAATACGAGGAGAAGGGTTATGAAACCGGGTTTTATCAAGGTTTTTGCTGTTTTTTTTCTTGCCTTCATGTTCAGCGGCTGCGGGTATAATACCATGCAGAAAAACGAAGAAGGTGTCAACAAGGCATGGGGTGACCTGGAGTCACAGCTTCAGAGAAGGGGTGATCTGGTGCCCAACCTTGTTTCAACCGTAAAAGGAGCCGCTGATTTTGAGCAGGAAACGCTTACAATGGTTATCGAGGCGCGTTCGAAAGCTTCTTCTGTCCAGCTGACACCCGAAATGCTCAGTGACCCGGCCGCAATGGACAGATTTCAGAGTGCACAGGGAGAGCTCTCGTCGATGCTGTCCCGGCTCATGGTGGTCGTTGAACGGTATCCGGAGCTGAAAGCAAACCAGAACTTCAGAGATTTGCAGAACCAGCTTGAGGGAACGGAAAACAGGATCAGTGTCGCGCGTCAGCGATATAACAGTGCCGTTGAGACATTCAACTATTCAATCAGGATGTTTCCCAACTCGCTGACCAACGGCATTATTCTGCACTTGGAGCCGAAAGAATATTTCAAGGCAGACGCTTCAGCACAACAGGTGCCTCAGGTTGAATTTTAAATGGCGAGGGGTTTGCGGAAAACCAGGGGCCGGTATATTGCATGTACCGGTTTACTCATTATCATACAGCAGCTGTTCATTATTTCGGCTGTCCGGGCGGTTGAGATTCCTTCGCTGAACGGAAGGGTCAACGATCTTGCTTCAATGATTTCTGCGGAAGCCGAGATCGAAATCAATGAAAAGCTTGCAGTCCTCGAGAAAAAAGAATCGACACAGATTGTTGTGCTCACCATTGACTCCCTCGAAGGAGAACCTTTGGAAGACTTTTCCATTCGTGTTGCGGAAGCCTGGAAGATTGGACAGAAAGAGTTCGATAACGGAGTGCTGCTGCTGGTTGCAAAAAAGGATCGAAAAGCAAGAATAGAGGTCGGTTACGGACTGGAGGGAGCGCTTACCGATTTAACCGCCGGAAGGATCGTTGATAACGAAATCGTTCCGTTATTTGAGAAAGGGAAATTCGACGAGGGCTTTATGCGGGGAGTCGATCTGATCGTTGCCGCCGTGCAGGGAGAATATTCGGCTATGGAGAAGGAAGACGGTTCCGGAGAGCGTGAAGGGTCTTTTCTTCCTGTCCTGGTTATCCTGATCCTGATTATCTATTTTTACAGCCAGATTCCGCGTGGCGGTAGTGGCCGTGGTTCCGGCCCCCTGATATTTACAGGTGGTCCGGGAGCAGGCGGTTTTTACGGAGGAAGCAGCCGAGGCGGCGGTTTCGGCGGCGGGGGGTTCAGCGGTGGCGGCGGCGGCTTCGGCGGCGGCGGAGCTTCCGGCAGTTGGTGAAAGGCGGGCTTATACAAAACACACGGAAAGTGTATGCAGGATCTTGTACGAAAATTTCTCTCTGAAGATGACAGAGCCCTGATTGCGGAGAAGATACGTGAGGCAGAGAAACGAACAGAAGGGGAAATTGTTATCATGGTTGTCTCTTCCAGCCATCATTATCCCCTTGCCGGCATAATGGGCGGTATCCTTTTCGGTGTGGCGGGAGGCGTGTCGGCGGCACTGCTGACGGGCCTGGAAACCATGTGGTACTTTCTGGGATTTTTCTTGCTTTTTTTTGCGTTAAGCAATGAACTTATCAAGCGGTTGTTTCCCCTCAAACGCCTGTTTGTGAGCCGTTCAGACATGGAAGAGGAGGTTGAGGAAGCCGCAATAGGCTCTTTCTATAAAAAAGAGGTGTACAATACAAAAAACCATACCGGTATACTGATCTATATATCTCTTTTCGAGCACCTTGTGTGGGTGCTTGGAGACAAAGGTATCAACAGCAGGGTCGACAGGTCTGCATGGAAGGAGATAACCTCTATGATTACGGATGGAATAAAGGAGAAAAAACAGGTTTCCGCTATCTGCCGGGCGATCGACCTGTGCGGGGATGTCCTTGAAAGGTATTTTCCCGCCGGCCCTGACAATAGAAACGAGCTTGGCGATTCAGTTATTATCGGCCATTGAATGTTTGAGGTTGTTTATGGGTACCTTTATTTAGGGCGCCTCTATTTATTGTCGAGAGCGCTACAAGGCGGACGGAGCCAGAGAACCCGGAGTGTACACGACATAGTACATGAGGATTTCAATCCCGACAAGGTCGGGACGACGAAGGAACCGGGGTGCGCGGCAAATAAAGAGAGGTGCCCTTATGAAAACGTTATGTCAACTGAAGAAAAAGGAAATAGAGAAGAACCTCCGGAGTGTGGTGAAAGTGGTTGCAAAACCAAGATATGTCTGTGAAAAATGTGCAAGGGCTTCAAGAGAGAAAAGGTATCTGTGCAAACCGGCCAGGATCTCACGGGTTTCGATAGAATGAAATCGCCGGAGAGGCAGGCAGTTTTTTCAAAAATGAAACAACGCTATATCCGTATTTATGTCTGGAGATCATCGTATTTGGTGTGAAGTTGATTATCTTCTTATCCTGAACGTAGACGTTCATCCTTTTCTTCCAGGTAAATTTCGAGAGTGTTTACTATGATGCATTACAAAAGTGTTCTGTCTTTTTTTCTTCTGGTTATCTGTATGGCTTTCGTTGCGTGTGGCCCGAGTGCCGGGGAGCTTAATGAAAACGGTATAGAAAAGCTTAAAAATGAAGATTTCGAGGGAGCCCTTGAAGATTTTACAAAAGCCATTGAAAAAGATCCGGAATTGGCCGAAGCATATCTCCACCGCGGCTACGTCTATGGAAACAGAGGAGAACTCCAGGAGGCGCTTGCCGATTTCAATCAGGCGATAGTTATAGACTCTGCGTACATCGAAGCCTATTACAACCGGGGATTTATTTACCATTATTTTGAACAGTACCATGAGGCGGGGGCAGATTTCGACAAGGTTATCGAGCTGAACCCTGAGGATACCGAAGCATATGTTATCCGTGCGATGAACCATGCCAGACTCAATGACAGCGAAGGAGAGATTGCCGATCTGAAAACTGCGGCAAGGCTCGGTGATCCTACTGCCCGCAACTGGCTTGAAGAAAACGGAATATCGTGGGGTGACGGGAACGAAAAACAGCACAAGAATGAGAAAAAATCCAGATAAAGGGCACCTCTATAAATTGTCGTGAGCGGCTTGAGTACAAGGCGGACGGAGCGCAGGAACCGGAGTGTACACGCGAGTACATGAGGATTCCGAGCACCGCACAACGAAGTAATCAGGTCGCGGAACAAATTTATAGAGGTGCCGTAAAGTTTTTTTTCTGACAATCACAGAGTGTCGTGATACAGCATGAAATTCAGGTATTGTATTTTTGTCGCAGCGCTGTTGTTTGCATATAACACAGCTTTGCCGTTGCTTCGGGCAGACGAGCGTTTCGGCTGCCGGATTCCCGTTACCTATTTTGTTACAACCGGAACCGGTGAATCCGACCAGGGAATTCCGCCGGACCCTTTTGAGACATTTTCTTATGATCTTGCGTTGCTCGATGCCGGTATAGAAAACTTCAACGTTGTCTATTACACCTCGGTACTTCCTCCTGAAGCGAGGGAAATTTCTTTTGAAAAGGCCAGAGCATTGTTTCATCATGGTGCTGTTCTGGAAGCAATTATGGCCAAGGCAGGCAGTGTTCAGGGGAACACTGTGGCAGCAGGCGTCGGCAGGGTTTGGGCTGTTGATGCTGCCGGTAAAGCTGTTGGAGGTTTTGCCGCAGAATACGAGAGGATTTATGAAGACAAGAAGGTTTCTCCTGGAACAGCGCGCAACGAAGCGGTAAAGCAACTGACGGCATCACTTCAGCATGAGCTGAATATCAGGGGGCTGAGGCAACAGGGCGAAATGATGTTTGATGTGACCTCTCTCTACATAAAAAAACGTTATGGAGTAGCCCTTGCCGCACTTGGTTTTATCGACTTTGTCTACCCTGTCAACGGTAAACAGGGGAATTGAGGGGTCCCGGAAAAGTCGTCAAACCCGACCTGAACAATCTAACTCGGAACAGTGATACTTTTCATAGAAAGTCCGGGCTCGAAAAAGCGCAGGATCGGCGTTATTCTCGCAATACTGCTGCTTCTTGCCTCACTGGTATTTCTTATGAACGATTACCGTATTGCCGGATCGTCTTCCGATGCCATACAGCGGGAGAGAAGCTGGGCCCGTTCAGGGATTATGCCTGATATCATGGTGTCGGGCATCGAGGTACAGCCGCTTGTTCCTGTTGCAGGGAAACCTTTTACGTTACATGTTTTCTGCCAGAATATCGGTATAGTTCGTGCCGGTACCTACGGTATCGATGTGACAGTAAAAGACAGGTCGGGGAAAGATGTGTTCAAAGGTCGGGATTTTCATAAAAAAGCCCTTGATCCCGGGCAGACCGGCGCGGCGTTTTCCGCTTCTGTCATGTCGGGCAATGTCCCCGGAAAATATACGATTACGGTCGCCGTAAAACCGGAAAATTTTGAAGACAGTAATTCCGGCAACAACCGGAGTGTCAAGGTGATCGAGACGAGGTGAAAACGGGCAGCTTCTCATTTGAGTATTTTCCTGTCATGGAAGAAATGGACAGAACCTGCTGCAAGACCTCCTGCCAGAAAGTCCCCTGTTTCCATCGGACAGATGGGCTTTTCCTGATCTGACAAGCCTGCCTTGTCCGGACTGTTGAGATTGATTCCACAGGTTTATTTCCCGGAATTCTATATTGTTATATTACTTGCGGAAAAACAGCGTCCACAATATGAAGATGGGGCGGTTGTTCACAGCAAAAGAAGTAAGCCTGAAGAGTTATGAAAAAAACCGCGTTATACTCGTGGCACGAGGAGGCAGGAGCCAAAATGACAGATTTCTGCGGTTACCTCATGCCGGTTCAGTATTCCGGGATTATCGCGGAGCATAAAGGCGTTCGTGCTTCAGCGGGCCTTTTCGATGTATCCCATATGGGTAACTTTTATGTAAAAGGTTCACGCTCCCTGGAGTTTCTTCAGTTCATGACGACAAATGACGCAGCATCCCTGAAAAACCAACAGGCACAATACACCTTGATGCTTTATCCTGAAGGCGGTATTGTCGATGACCTTATTATTTACAGGATCGACCATGAAACATGGTTTCTCGTAGTCAACGCGAGCAACATGGAGAAGGATTTCGAGTGGATCGAAAAGCATATGCAGGAGTTTGAGGGTGTTTCAATCGAAAACCATACTGAAAGGCTCTCACTGATAGCCCTGCAGGGGCCCAAATCGATGCATATTCTGCAGCGGGTGTTTTCTTCGTCCGTCTGTGAGCAGCTCTCGTCCTTTCAGTTTCTCAAGACAGGTTTTCAGGGTACGGAAGTCATGATCGCCTGTACCGGATACACCGGAGAAAAAGGTGTTGAAATTTCTCTGCCCAATGAGCAGGCCCTGGACTTGTGGAAAGCCATTATGACGGAAGGCAGCGGGTTCGGTATTATGCCGGCAGGGTTAGGGGCAAGAGATACGCTTCGGCTCGAAATGGGATATCCCCTCTATGGGCATGAGATAAATCATAAGACCAACCCGGTCGAAACACGGCTTAAATGGGTGACAAAGCTTGACAAGGGTGATTTCATCGGGAGGGAAGCGTGCATTGAAGCCGATCGCCGCCCAAGGCGTACCATTGTGGGATTTGTTATGGAGGAGCGCGCTATTCCGCGCCAGGGGTACACGCTTTATGACGCTTCCGGTAAGGAAATCGGAAAGGTTTGCAGCGGAACCATGTCTCCTACATTGCAGAAACCGATAGGTACAGCGGATGTTCTTCGCTCCGCCATGGAAACAGGTACCGCTGTTTTTATGGAAGTCAGGAATAAAAGGTATCGCGGCAAAGTAGTCAGACTGCCATTTGTCAAGCAGGGATGAGAAAAAAGCTGTCCGGCTTTCAAATCGAACAACGAATGACGATCTCAGGCGGAATAATTACATGAACAGGGACAAGCTGAAAAAAGAGATTGCAGGGATTGTACTCTGCATTATTGCCTTTTTTTATATCGGGGCGCTGCTGTTCTATCATCAGGACGACAAAATCGCTCTTGCCGCCTTGAAGTGGTATGAGATTTTCGGTCGTAACGCCATGGAAGCTGTTTCAGAGCTGCACAATCCTTTCGGTATCTTCGGGGCACGCATGGCCGAGCTCTTTATACGGTCTTTTCTTGGCTATGTTTCGATTGTGCCCGGTTTGGCCTTCATATTCTGGGGATGGTCTCTTTTGCGTGACAAGAGCCTCAAGCCCCCTCTGTTGTTTACGCTCTATGCAGTTTTTATTTCCCTTGCTGTTGCCACCATGTTCGGGTTGACCACCGCTCCTTTCGGTGATGTCATGTCCGGCGCGGTCGGACGGATGCTGGCAGCGTTTCTTTCGACGGCAATCGGTTATACCGGAGCATGGGTTCTGCTTGGAGCCCTTGGGCTTGCAGCGGTTTTTTCTGCGGTAAGGATTCTGGTCGAGAATCCGGCTGAACAAATTCGTTCCGCTGTCACGGGTGTCGGAAATCTCGGGGTGCGGATAGTTTCTTTCATGCAGAAAAAAATCCGGGAAACGAAACCGGAACCGGAAGAACCGTTGTTGGGGTTGCCTTTTCCTCCTGAAACTCCTGCTGATGGAGATGCAGAAAAACCGGATGAGGAAAAGCCGCCATACGCCGGTTCACCAGCTCCACTTGACGATGAGCCGGAAATAACCATTCGTGAGGGGGTTCATGAGAAAGAAGCGGATCTCGACAAGCGCAGACTCAAGGTAAGGACGAAAGACAGAGTTGCTTATCGTTTTCCTTCGGTCGATCTGCTTCGGCATACACGGGAGGACGATGAGTATGTTGATGAAAAACTCCTTGAGGAAAGTAAGAACAGGCTCCTGGAAAAGCTGCGCATTTACAAAATAGAAGTTGTACGTATTTCCGCTACCGTCGGCCCGAGGGTGACTCTTTTCGAGCTGGAGCTTGCCCCTGACGTCAAGGTGAGCAGGGTGACTTCGCTGGAGAACGATCTTGCCATGGCCATGGCGGCAAGGGGCATCCGTATTATTGCCCCTATTCCCGGCAAGAATGCGGTCGGTGTCGAGATTCCTCATGGAAAACCGCGGGCAGTGTGGATGCGTTCGGTGCTGCAGGTGGAAAAGTTCAAAAACAACCGAATGGCTCTTCCTGTGGTACTGGGGAAGACCATTGCTAACGAAGTATATCTGGACGATCTTGCAACCATGCCCCATCTGTTGATTGCAGGGGCAACAGGTGCAGGAAAATCCGTCGCGATCAATGTCATGCTTACCAGTCTTCTGTATACATGCAGTCCTGATATGGTTAAATTCGTGCTCATCGATCCTAAACGTGTCGAGCTGCTGCATTACCAGAATCTGAAAAACCATTTTCTCGTCAAGTTTGACGGTCTTGACGAGCAGATCATTACCGATTCTGCAAAAGCTGTTTATGCGTTGAGATCGGTAGAAAAAGAGATGGAGCAGCGCTATGAACAGCTTGAAAAGGCCGGGGTAAGAAACATTGCCGATTTCAACCGGCGCCTGCCCGGTGAAGCGCTGCCCTATCTCGTTGTGGTTGTCGATGAACTGGCCGATCTCATGATTATCGCCGGCAGGGATGTCGAGGAGCCCATTACCCGGCTTGCTCAGCTCTCAAGGGCGGTTGGCATTCATCTTATCGTAGCGACACAACGACCCTCAGTGGATATCATAACAGGCGTCATCAAGGCAAACTTTCCGGCGAGGATCGCTTTTCAGGTCGCAAGCAAGGTTGATTCCCGAACCATACTTGACGGGTCGGGTGCAGAGCAGCTTCTCGGAAACGGCGATATGCTTTACCAGCCAACCTCCCAGCCCAAACCTGAGCGCATTCAGTGTCCGTATATCTCTTCGGGAGAAGTGGAATCCATTACCTCGTTTATCGGAAAACAGGATGGCTTGAAAAGCTTTTATTACCTGCCCAGGCCTGATATAAGGGAGAAGGGCAGCAGTGCACAAAACGGTGGATTTCAGGAAAAAGAAGGAAGAGACTCCATGTTTGAAGAAGCAGCGCATCTGGTAGTCATGCACCAGCAGGGAAGTGTTTCACTGTTGCAGCGCCGCCTCAAGCTGGGTTTCAGCAGGGCAGCGAGGATTATGGACCAGCTGGAAGCCTCAGGTATTGTTGGACCTGCGGACGGAAGCAAGGCTCGGGAGGTTTTGGTTGAAAGCCACGACGCGCTCGATCTGCTTTTGAGAAATCCTGATTGAAGGTTTCGACCGTCATCCGATTTAGGAAAAGCATTTTGTTTTTTGCCCGTGACATTTCATATTAGGTCATGCGGTGCTGCACCCGCGAATTTTTTCGTACATAAAAACAAGTATTATGAACACCACTAAGGATTACCTGCCTGATACGGATCCGCTTTATGACAAGGTCATCAAAGCACTCGAAGATGTACGTCCCTACCTTCAGGCTGACGGTGGGGACTGTCAGCTTGTCGGTATTACAAAAGATATGGTTGTCGATGTCAAGCTGCTTGGTGCTTGTGGCTCCTGCCCGATGAGCACTCTCACGCTTCGCGCAGGAGTGGAGCAAGCTGTCAAAAGAGCTATTCCGGAAGTTGCAAGGGTGGAGTCGGTATAAAATATTTGACTTAATTTCGGTGTGCGCACGCGGCAGCATTGCGTATGGATATTTGCCTGGCAACCTCACAGGCTGACGATTCAATTGCCCTTGCCGCCTCGCCGCCGGGCGATTCGATAACGACAGGTTTACCACTGTCTCCTCCCTCCCTGACAATGCTGCCGATTGGTATGGAGCCAAGCAGTGTCATGCCTTGGGCTTTGGCTAACTTTTCTCCACCTCCCTTGCCGAAGATATAATCTTTTGTGCCGTCAGGCAGGAGGTAGAAGCTCATGTTTTCAATAAGACCAAGCAAGGCTACATCCACCTTTCTGAACATGGTGACTGCTTTTGCGACGTCGGCAAGAGCAACATCCTGGGGGGTTGTGACAATAACCGCTCCGCTGAACGGGAGCGTCTGGACAAGCGTCAGTTGAATATCGCCTGTGCCGGGCGGCAGGTCAAAAACAAGGTAGTCAAGCTCTCCCCAGTCAACATCCGTAACAAACTGTTTTATGGCCGAAGAGGCCATCGGTCCCCGCCAGATAACGGGATTGTCGCTTTCGATCAGGAAACCGACCGACATGAGCTTTACGCCGTATTTTTCAATTGGTACGATGGTTTTGTTAACTATTTCCGGACGCTTGTTTTCAAGCCCGAACATTGTCGGGATGCTCGGGCCGTAGAGGTCTGCATCGATCAGTCCGACTTTCGCACCGTTTTTTGCGAGACTTACCGCAAGGTTTACGGCTATTGTGGATTTACCGACTCCTCCCTTGCCCGAACCGACAGCAATGATGTTTTTGACGTCGGGCAACGGGTTGGTTTTTTCTTCGGAATGACCACAGCTTCTGCCGGAAGTGACCCTGGCAGGAAGGTTGACGGTGATATCGCCAGCTTCAGGCAGTCTCTCACGGATGACGGAAGTACACGCGGTTCGGAAATGTTCCTTCATCGGACAGGCCGGTGTGGTAAGCTCGATGCTGAAAGATATGTTATTGTTTTCGTCGATGCGTATGTCCCTGATCATATTAAGAGAAACCAGGTCCTTGTTCAGGTCGGGGTCCATGACGTTTTCAAGCGCTTCGAGTATCTGCTTCTCGCTGATTGCTGGCATTTCGTAATGATTTGTAAGGTTGTGGAAAGTACAATAAGCACTGGTGACTTACTTGCTTTTATATCGCAATGACAGCGGGACTCCGGTAAAACCGAATGCCTGCCGGAGGCGTTTCTCAAGAAATCTTTTATAATTGCTGAGGACAAGCTCGGGATTGTTACAGAAAAAAACAAAAACCGGGTAGGGCGCGCCTATCTGGGTCATATATTTTATTTTCAGCTCACGACCTGACTTTGAGGAGGGCGGGGTTTCCGAAAGCAGCTCCTGCAGGAACCTGTTGAGCTCGCTTGTACTGATTTTCCTTTGACGGTTGAGGGATATCTCGTAAGCGGTATCAATAGCCTTGTAAAGGTTCTTTCTGGTCAGTGCGGAGACGAAGTGTACAGGAATCCAGGAAAGGTTGCCGATCTGGTCATGGATTCTGTCGCTGTACTTTTTGCTTGTTTTCGAATCTTTCTCGACAAGGTCCCATTTGTTGACAAGAATAAGTATGCCTTTGTTTTTCTCAACAGCCATTTGTACAATCCTGATATCCTGCTTTTCAAGCCCCTTTTCCGCGTCGATCAGCAGCAGTGCGATATCACATCTCTCTATGGACTGTTCCGTGCGTAGCGAACTGTAGAACTCGATTCCCCTGTCGATCTTCGTTCGTTTACGCAGCCCGGCGGTGTCGATCAATAGGAAGTCCTTTCCGCTCCGCCTGAACCTGCTGTCGATGGCATCCCTTGTTGTTCCCGGTATGTTCGAGACAATATGCCGGTCGGTACCAAGAAGAGCGTTGACAAAACTCGATTTGCCCACATTGGGACGCCCGATGACCGCCAGCTTTGTGATTGCGTTTTCTTTTTCTTCATCATCCGTTTCGGGAAACGAGGCTGCTACTTCGTCGAGAAGGTCTGCCACGCCGGCTCCTTCACGCGCTGATATGAACCGGGGTTCACCAAGCCCTGTCTTGCGGAACACTTCCCCTTCGAAAGCAAGCTGCCGGGTTTCAGCCTTGTTTACCACCAGATAGACGGGCTTGTCCTGAAAATTCTTTTTCAGCATCCGGCTCATATCGAGGTCGAGGTAGGCAAGGCCCGACCTGACATCAACCATAAACAGGATGACATCCGCTTCGTGTATGGCAGTAAGCGTTTGTTCAAGCATGGCGGTACTTATCGCGTCTTTTTCATGACTGTACCCGCCGGTGTCCATGACCATGAACTGACGTCCCAGCCATTCCGCCGGAGCGATATGGCGATCCCTCGTCACTCCGGGAGTGCTGTCGGTAATTGCGCTTTTGCTCCGCGTAATGCGGTTGAAAAGTGTTGATTTTCCGACATTCGGCCTGCCGACAAGGGCTACAAGAGGCTTCATCGCAAGAGTTGAAAAGTCAAAATTCAAAAGTAAAAAGTAAAAAACCGGCTATTAGCCCGTCTTTCGCCGATTACCGGCTGGTTCCGCAAGGTATAATGTTTGTAGAATTATTCGAAATAAATTACATTGCCTGACAAATTTTTTGGGAAATGTTACAACAACAATGTACGAGGATGAGTAAGACGAATAGTTTCGGGACATATTCAGCCAGGCCCGGTGAGGTTGAGCGTAAATGGTATGTCGTCGATGCGGAAGGTAAGGTGCTTGGGCGTCTTGCCAGTGAAATTGCAAAGATTCTGCGCGGAAAGCACAAGCCGCAGTTTACTCCGCATGTGGATACCGGTGATTTCGTTATTGTGACCAACGCCGATAAAGTCGGTTTGAGCGGCAGGAAGATCGATCAGAAAACCTACTTTTCGCATTCAAATTATCCGGGCGGGGTCAAGGTCGAAAACGTCAAGGAGCTTCTCCGGAAAAATCCTGAAAAGGTAATAGAAAAAGCTGTGTGGGGGATGCTTCCTCACAATAACCTCGGAAGAGCGCTTTTCAGGAAGCTCAAGGTATATGCAGGTCCCGAGCACCCGCATACTGCCCAGTGTCCTGTTGAAATGAAGATTAACCAATCATAAAACTAATGGCGATGAAAGAGGTTATCAATGCAGTGGGCCGCAGGAAAACCTCGGTGGCAAGGGTTT
>JAKSDB010000060.1 GCA_022360415.1 Chlorobiales bacterium | reverse complement strand
GCCCCTGGGTGTTCTTGCAAAGCGCGGAGGGTTCGGGGTTGGAGCCGGTTTATCCCTGATATTTTTTGTGCTTTACTGGTTTCTGCTCATCCTCGGAGAAAAACTTTCCGACAGGGGATTGCTTGATCCCGGAATTTCGATATGGCTTGCCAATGTCGTCATGTTAGTGATCGGTGTCGCAGCACTACTGCGTGTTTCCGGACGTGTAATAGGATCGGGCAGGTAGGGCGTTCCGGTCAGCCCCGGCACAGATTCTGTTTGTTGCCGTTTTCATCAAGACAGACGAAAGTGATCTGTGTCGTAAACACCATCTCACGATCTCCCGTGTCGATACTTTCCTTGTAGGCATTGACAGTATATTCAACCGAGGTCTTGCCTTCGCGGGTTTTAACGGTTTCAAAACACAGAATGGTCCCTTTTTGTATGCTTTTGCTGAACACAACGTTGTCCATGGCGACCGTGACGAAGTTACAGCCCGGGTAGTCAAGTGTTACGGCGATATACCCCATCTCATCTATCCACTTGAGCAGGTTGCCTCCGAAAAGATAGCCGTAATGATTCAGGTGTTCGGGGAGAACAAGTTTGTAATTTTCCATTGCCCTGATTTTGGTTAACGGTCAGGATGATTTCTATAAGCCGTCCCGGGACGGTCGCACCATAATTACCTTTTCCCGCTCCGCTATAACCTGTCCGGGAGGCAGGTTTCTGCTCCGCCGGACATGTTTTTTCTCGGTATAGATGACCGGAACGTATTCGGAATGTCTGGCTGAAGAGTAAAAAGCCGCAATTGCGGCCGCCTGTCTGATTTCACTGATGTTCTGCATGGTTGCACCGCGCAGAATGCAGTGCGAGCCTGCGGCCCCCCGTGCGTGAAGCCAGATGTCATGAGGCTTTGCAAAGGAAAAGGTGAGCTGTTCGTTGTTTCTGGAGTTTTTTCCGACGTACAGTACCGCTTTGCGGGTGATGGGGAATTTTCTGAACGGCAACTGCTTCGAACTTTTCTCTGAAAGGCCGGACAAGCCAAGGTTTTTCAGGAAGAGGCGGTTTGTCTCAATGAAATCATTGACCTGCAATGGCGTCGAGAGCTCTTGTACATTCTCTGTCAGTCTTTCGATCTCGAGTTTTTGTTCCTTTATAACCCGGTTTCTCTGCAGGCCTCCTTCAATTTTTTCCCTTGTTTTCGATGCTTTCTGAAACCACAATGCGGCATTCTGCTGAAGGGTCAGTTCAGGTTTCAGGCGGATTGTCATGGAATGAGCCGCAGAGTCGAAAACATTGGTTACCGTAATGCTTTCTTTTTTTCGGGCGGGGTTATAAAGGTTGGCTATCAGAAGGTGGCCATTCAATTCATAGTCATCGGCCAGCTGTCTGAGCTTGTTCGGCTGAAAATGAGCAAGCTCACGCTCGATTTTTGCTGTTTTGTCTTTCAGTTTTCCGTGGAGCTCATTGACAAGCGCCTTCGTTTTCAGGTATTGCCATGTTTTTCTGCTGTAAAGATTCAGCCCTTCCATTACGGTCTCGAGTTTGACCGAGCTTTTTGGCGGATTGTGCAGTATGGAGAATTCCGGGTTGTTTTTTCCGTCTGTGTTGACGGAAGGAAGCGGAGCAAGCAGTTCGTAGAACAGCGTGGCAAACTCTGCATGAATCTTTTCTGTCCTGTCGTCACCGCCGCAGCGGGCAAGGAGTTCTCTGACGAGCTGGCGATCAAAACCCGGTAATATCTGCAAAAGTCTGTCCCTGGTTTCTTTTGCGGTTGTTCCCTGGAAACGCTCCGCAAAATGACGCGGATCGTTTGCAAGGGATTCAAGCGAACGCAGTATTTCAGGTCTCGGGGCGGTATTTTCTTTTTCTTTGAAGGCGTACGGAGTATTGTTTTCCTTAAAGCAGCTGATGATTTTCCCTTCATTTTCCAGCAGGACATTGGTTTTCGCGCTGAAAAGCTGAAGGACGAGAACGTAGCTGTTTTCGAGCGCCATGCGGATTATCCTGTCACGGGGGTCGATCATGACGCCGGAGATTTTTTTCTCCGCAATTTGAGGCAGCAGCTCGGCTGTGTTTCGCCGTTTTCTGTTCAGGCCTTCCCTTGTATAGATGCAGAGGTCGGGTCGGCCGGTTACGATCAAGAGCTGGAGGTGGTTTCCCCTGTTGGTTATCAGGCTGATTATGATTTCGTTCCGCTGCTGGGAAAAAACTTCAAAGACATAACCTTCCTCGAGAAGCTCCTGAAGCTCGACGGCGAGATGGTACAGGGTGAAATAGTTGCGAAGCATCGTCGTACTGAGTGATTTTTCTTTATTTTCCTAAAATAATATCAAAATCCCGACTATGGCTGAAGATATTCAAAAGGGTGATTGCTGCTCCCCCGGTGGAAGCGACTTGTCGCACGAAAAGCGGCTTGGGTGGCATGAATATTTCATGAGCGTTGCTCACCTTATTTCCCGCAGGGCAACCTGCACCAGGGGGCATATCGGCGCTGTGCTCGTTCGAGACAACAATATTCTGTCCACCGGCTATAATGGCGCGCCGTCCGGCCTGCCCCATTGCAATGAGACAACCTGTAAAATATACCGCAGCACCCATCCGGACGGAACGGTGGAGGAAAATTGTGTCAATACCATTCATGCGGAGATCAATGCAATAGCCCAGGCCGCAAAGCACGGGGTCTCTATCAAGGATGCCGATATCTATATTACCGCCAGTCCCTGCATCCATTGCCTGAAAGTACTGATAAACGTCGGTATTAAAACCGTCTACTACGACAAGCCGTACAAGATAGATAACATATCCGAGCTTCTGCGCCTTTCAGGTGTAAAACTGGTGCAGGTACATGTCGAAACTGTCTGACTACAGGGCTCTTCTGTTAATTGTCGCGAGCCCCGATTCTATCGGGAT
>JAKSDB010000302.1 GCA_022360415.1 Chlorobiales bacterium | reverse complement strand
GTGGAGCGCGAGCGTTGTCTTTCCGGAAGATTCCGGGCCATAGATCTCCGTAACCCTCCCTCGGGGAAACCCACCGACTCCAAGCGCAAAATCCAGAGAAATCGAACCTGTTGAAACCACTTGCACGGGCATCACAGCGCCCTCGTCACCCAGGCGCATGATGGCACCTTTGCCGAACTGCTTCTCCAGTGTTTCAACGGCAATGCTCAACTGTTTCAGCTTTGCCGGATCAGCATCCTTTTTTGACCGTTCTGTTTTCTTTTCTTCCATTGATATCGGTTTTCATGTTCAAAAGTTTTTACCCGAACCGGATGTGTCGATAAACGCTCGCTGTTCAGATACTAAATGACTATCGACTCGACGGTTTCTTTTACAGGACGATAGGACATCCCCAGCTTCTCGACCGACTTGCTGTTTGCATAATACAATTTCCTTTGAGCAAGCTGCATACTCTCAAGACTGATGTAAGGCCTTCTTCCTGTAACCAGCGCAAACAGCTCTCCGCCCACCCCGGCGATTTTGTAGAGAGGTTCAGCCGCGGAAACGGCAAAATTCATTTTGCTGCCCGGCAGTTCACGTATCATTGCAAACAGTTCACCATAAGAAGTGTTCCCCGATACAACGATATACCGTCCGCCTTTTTCTCCTTTTCTCCAGGCCTCGATATGAGCCCGGGCGGCATCCCGTATATCCACAAGGCTCAAACCGCCGGAAGGGTAAAGTGGCATCTTTCCGTCATAAATACTTTTTATGGCTCCGGTTGCACTGTTGGTAACAACCGGCTTACTTTCGCCTTTTCCTATTACAACTCCGGGATTGACCATAACAACGTCCAGCCCTTCGGCTATGCCGCGCCTTCCCTCCATTTCCGCAAGGCGTTTTGATTCCATATAGGCAATCCCGTGCTGCCAGCCGCAGAAAGCCGTATCCTCGTCAGCAGGTTCGCTGTCCTCCTTCACTCCTATTGCAGCAACGGAACTGGTAAGAACAAGGCGCCCCACACCATTTTGAAGACACGCGTCAACTACATTCGCCGTACCGGTAACATTGGTTTCATGGAGATTGTTGCGGCAGTTTTTCGTGTAGGCTACAAGCCCGGCACAATGAAATACCACCTCCGCTGACAGAACCGACTCCTGGAGCGAAGCCGGATCGAGGATATCTCCCTGCCTGATTTCCACCGGCATCCCTGACAAAACCGAAAGATCGGACCTTTCCCTCACCAGCGCCCTGACATGCACTGTGTCACCGAACATCTTCAGCAACGTGTACGCTACCTGTGAACCGATGTAACCTGCCGCACCTGTAACCAGCGCTATCCTTTTGTTCTTTTCCAATATCCCTGCTTTTACAGCTTATTCTTACCTGAACCGAGCGTTTCAGCAAATGCCCCTGTCAGCCTGTTGCGCAACCCGGCCCCGTTTACGGATACCGGGCGGTCCCGGGATCACGACAATGTATACCCGTAGTCTTTTGTTTCTAAAAATAAGAAGAAAAATTACATTGCATTCAAATCCTGCAAACGCGGGAAACTTTCCGCCGAGCAAGGCAAACTCCATAGAACCTATGGGCACCTCTATAAATCGTCGTGAGCGCCTTGAGCACAAGGCGGACGGAGCCAGAGAAACCGGAGTGTACAAGAGAGTACATGAGGATTTCGAGCACCGCCCAACGACGTAGTCATGGTGCACAACAAATAAATAGAGGTGCCCTTATGCACATGCAGGTTAACAGACAATTGCTTTCAATGGCGCCTTTCACCGAGGATCGCCTTGTCAACGGTCTTCGTATAGTCAGCAGCCATATACCCCATGTAAACAGCATCACGGTTGGCATATGGATCAATGCCGGCTCAAGAGATGACCCCGCAAACATGTCCGGCCTTGCCCACTTTCTCGAACATGCCGTCTTTAAGGGTACCCCATCGAGGGATTATGTGGCAATTGCCCGGTGCATCGAACAGGTCGGAGGTTACATCGACGCTTTCACAACAAAGGAAAACACCTGTGTCTACGCCCGTTGCCTTAAAGAGCACAGCGCTCTTGCCTTTGATCTTCTTTCAGATCTTGTCTGCAACCCTGTTTTTCCCGAGGCTGAAATCGAAAAGGAAAAAGAGGTGGTAATCGAAGAGATTCACGGGATTCTGGACTCACCTGAAGAACTTATTTTCGACCAGTTTGATGATCTCGCGTTTCCTGATCATCCTCTTGGCCCGTCAATTCTCGGTACGGAAGAATCCGTTGACGGAATCACGAGGGATGGGCTGCAATCTTTCATGCATGATTACTATGTTTCCCGGAACATGCTTGTTACTGTTATCGGGAACATCTCACACGATGAAGTCATGCTGCTCGCAGCAAAAAGTTTTAACGCCCTGAACGGAGACGGGAAACCCTCTTTTGCAGGCAGAGCTTTCCGTAAAAAAGACTACAGCATTTTTCATACCCGCAGGAAAAAACAGCTTTTCCAGACTCATGTGCTCTATGGCGGCGCTGTTGCTCGTAACGATCGTTATTTTTACAGCCTGCTTCTTCTCAACACTATACTGAGCGGGGGTATGAGCTCTATACTCAACCTGGAGCTGAGAGAAAAAAACGCTCTTGCATACAATGCCTAC
>JAKSDB010000282.1 GCA_022360415.1 Chlorobiales bacterium | reverse complement strand
TCTGTCAAACGGATCGGAAGTTCGCGGTAGCTGCGCAGTTTCGAACTGTATATCATGTGATGATGAGGACAGTTCATCGGTTTCAGGAGGTACTGCTCTTCCCTGCCCAGATCGTCCTTGTAGGTGAGGGGCGGGAACTGCGAGTCGCTGTAATAGGGATAATGCCCGGATCGTTTGTACAGCCCGATATGACCGATGTGCGGTGTATAGACAGGAACGTAGCCGCGTTTTCTCTGCTCTTCCCGCAGGAACGACTCGAGTTCATTGCGTACAATTGCCCCTTTTGGGAGCCATATCGGCAGGCCGCTTCCCACATCCTGTGAAAGCATGAACAGTTCGAGCTCGGCCCCGAGCTTGCGATGATCCCGCTTCTTTGCCTCCTCGATGTGGGCGAGGTGCTGTTTCAGGAGCTTTTCGGAGGGAAAGGCTATACCGTAGATTCTCTGCATGCTTTCCCTTGATGCGTTTCCTCTCCAGAACGAGGCTGAAATGTTTGTCAGTTTTACCGCCTTGAGCTGTGAGGTGTTCAACAGGTGAGGCCCGCTGCAAAGATCTGCAAAATCGCCCTGGTGGTAAACAGAAACCTTTGCCGCATCCTTCAGCGTATCTTCCAGAATCTCTACCTTGTATGGGTCGTTTCTGGTCGAGCTGAAGTATGCAATCGCTTCTTCTCTGGAAAGCTCCTCCCGGCGAATCCCGAGCGAACGTTTCCCGATTTCCAGCATTCTTTTTTCGATTGCTTCCAGATCGCTTTCATTGAAACGGTGTTCGGAAGCTATGTCGTAATAAAAACCCTGTTCAATGGCCGGTCCGGCTCCGAATTTCGTGCCCGGGAACAGTTCCTCGATTGCCTGTGCCATGATGTGGCTGGCGCTGTGCCAGAAAATCTCTTTCCCGATGCTGTCAGGATGATCGAACGTGACAATCTCCACTTCGGCATCTTCCATAATCGGAACGGAAAGATCGACAGGCACACCGTTAACGCTTATTGCAAGCGCATCCTTTGCCAGCTTGGGCCCGATGGATTGTGCTATATCGTAACCGGTTACTCCCGACGGAAACGAACGGTTTTTACCGTCAGGCAACGTAATGGTTACCGTTTCCTGTACGTCTATGTTTTCAGACATGAATTCTGTCTCTTTCAATACTCTTTGAAGAAACCTGTTTTTATAAAGGCTTCTTTCCTGATTTCAGGATCTGCCGGCCGCTTTCAGTCAGTTGATTGCCGGTCGGGAGGGCCGGTAAGCAGCATGAGCATGTTTGCAGCTGCATTGCCCCGGGACGGCAAGAAGAGAGGAATTTTACGAATTTATAGTCACAATTCAAAATTATGTCACCTCGAATAACCTGCTGCGCGTTTCGATTGCTTCGTTGGGCGGTGCTCGGAATCCTCATGTACTTTGTGTACACTCCGGTTCCTGCGCTCCGTCCGCCTTGCACTCAAAACGCTCGCTACGGTTTTTCGACGTGCCGTTCATGCGAGCGAGTATTGAAGTGATCTTTCTTTTCGACTTTTTACTTTTCACTTCAGCATCTGCAGCAAATCCGGGGTGACGGTGTCTTTGCCCTGTTTTGCAGCAAGCGCTTCGGCTTTTTTCTTCATCTCTCTGCCAAACGAGATCTGGCTGATAAAGGGAGCCTTTGCAACGATGGCTTCAAGCACAGCATTTGCTTCCTGCGTCCAGGGAATTTTTCGTGTCGGTTCTTCAACTTGTACAGATTTGCGGGTAATGGGAAGAAAGGTAAAAAGGGTTTCGTACAGGGCATTGACAATCTCCTGAATGAGGTAAACCGCGCCGCTGTGCCCCATGAAAGGTGTGCCCAGAGCCCTCCGAACTATAGGGCCGGGGAAGCCGGCCGGAATGAAACGGGCTTTGGCGTCAAGCTCGGCGAGATAGATTTTATCAACGATTCTACCGAACATGAATTGCGGCTGAGTGGCTGCCAGTTCTTCGCGAAGTTCATTGTTATCGGTTTCAGCCGAGTCATGGCTGAAAAGGCATTGCATGCCCATTTCGTCGCCGAGAAATTTTGCCAGGCCTGCAGCATAGGTGCGGTCGGCTACAACACCGAAACGTATTGTAGGAAACCATTCTGATTGAGGTCCTCGCCAGAGATCCCACAATGGATGGAGCGTACTGCGTTTTTCTTCCATGAGGAACGCTTCGGCTTGAGCTTCATTTCCCGTGAGTGTGCCGAGACTTTTTATAAACTGTTCTGTTTCAGCAAGGCCGAAGGGTGCCTGAAGGACCGGTCTGCCGAGCAGGTCGGCCAACGCGCTGCCGAACTCATGGTACATGACGACAATAACATCGGAATGTTTCAGTTCGGAAATATCGTGCAAACTGCTTTCAAAAGGATAGACATGCCTGACTGACGCCCCGCAACCGGTTACAAGGCGTTTGAGCTCGGCAAGATCGGAAGGACTGTTGAAGCAACCATATGTTGGGCCGACGATGCTGACGCTTCCGGATTCAATTGCCGGGGGCTCTTTATCGCCAAACGTTTTGTACAGCCAGGCAAGAGCCCTGTCTCTGCCCTCCCACTCATTGCTGCCGAGCGAGTTTGATGCAAAAAAACGGATACCGGGGAACCTGTGCTGCAACATTTTCTCATGGTCACTGCCGATCATTTCGCTCTCTGCGCTCGAAACAAGGATTATCTGCTTTTCCGTATCGCCGAGCTTTTCAATCACGTTGATCACCGATTCCGAACTGCCGGATGAGGCAATTTCTTTTTCGGTCAAGCTGGTCGGGGTAAAGTTTTCCAGGTAGGGTATCGCATCGGTATAATCCATTACCGCGGCACCTACAAGATTGTAGCAGCCTACAGGAGCATCAGCTATAACGTGAACGTCCCGAAGGGCGCAGAATGTGTTGACGGCGCCCCAGTAAGCGCTGGCTGTGGGCTCGTCCCTGATGGTTTTGGTCATGTTATGCTGTATTGATGTGTGTGAAGCTAAACGACAATGTAGCAAAAATGCATGAGGAGTGCGATGCGCCGCCAGTATAGGTCCTCTTCATGAGAATAGATCAGGGAGTGATGGCGGTCAGTGATACAGGCAGCTTTGCGGCTGATTTGATTTTTCCTTTGAGAAGCCTTATCACGGCATCTTCACTGAGCTCGGAGGAGGAATAGGTGCAGATATAGGCAGGAATATCAGGGAACTGATTGATGAGGTATGGTGTACCGAATGATATCATAAGCAATTGTCGGCTCGAAGGAAAGTCACGGGCCAGCATGTTGACAAAATCCTGCTGCCGGTCACTCAGCTCCATGGACTTTGCTCCTGTCAGCACCTCGACATATGTCGAGATGATGACGGCCGAAGCGTGTTTTGCTTTATCGGCAGCATTCCGGTAATCAAGCGAGTTTGCACCAACTCCTATGCGGATCGTTCTGGTACCAAAGGCGTGAAGCAGTTTTTTTGAAAAGGTTTCTCCTGAAAGGGAGTGCTTTTTGTTCTCGAGAATGATGTGCAGCATGTTTCCCTGTCGCCTGACCGGAAGGGATTTGTTTTTATCCCTCACGACAGTGATCGAGCTGTAGGCGATGGTTTCTGCCAGTTCCCGGTGGCTCCGTATACTTACCTGCCGGGGTATGCTGTTCAGGTTGACCAGGCGGTTGCTGTCAAGGCCTAACCACCGTTTGGCCAGGAGAATTCTGCGCACGGATTTATCAATCTGTTTTTCTGACAGTTTCCCGTTTTTTACGGCACTGAGGATTGTGCTGTGTGTCAGTTCGGGGTCAGGGGAGAAAAGAAGCAGGTCATTGCCGGCCTCGACGGCACGAAGAGAAATATCCTCGAGTGTATAATTCTGGTAGAGTGCTTTCATGTTCAGCGCGTCGGTAATGATAAGCCCCTCAAAATCCAGCTCTTTTCTCAGGAGTTTTGTGACAATTCTCCATGAAAGCGTTGCAGGGGTGAGGTTACCGGTAATTTCAGGAACGGCGAGATGGCCGATCATGACGCTCATGACACCATGATCGATTGCTGCCTTGAAAGGTCTGAGCTCAATGGCCTCAAGACGCTTTTTATCTGCCTGCAAAACCGGAAGGTTGACATGGCTGTCAACCGTGACATCACCATGGCCAGGAAAATGCTTTGCAGTTGCGATAATTCGTTTCGATTGGAGACCGTCGATAAAAGCTTTGGCCATCTCGATAGTCAGAGGGATGTTGTCGCCATAGGATCTGGTGTTGATGACAGGATTTAGCGGGTTGGTGTTCAGGTCAACGTTCGGTGCATAACTCTGGTGTATACCGAGGGCTTTGGCTTCCCGCGCGATAACTTCGGCCATGCTGTAAACAAGCCCGCTGTTGCCGGTTGCGGACAAGGCCATGTTAGGGGCAAACTCGGTTGCCCCGTCGATTCTCATGGCCAGGCCTTTCTCCATGTCTGCACTGATAAGCAGAGGTCTGGGCGCGATAAGCTGAAAACGGTTTGCAAGCACCGCGGCCTCATAGGTATTACCTTTGAGAAACATAACACCCCCGACCTTCCCTTTACTGATCAGATCGTAAAGTTTTCGGTACTCCCTGTTGTCCGCGCTCTGGAATTTTGCAGGACTGTGAGCGATGAGCATCTGGCCGATTTTTTCAGAAAGGGTCATTTGCCCGAGCTGCTGTTCGACCCAGTTGTCCTTGCGGTTGAATATCTTCTGTGCGGTTGCCAGCGTATCGTCAGGGACATCCTGTGCAAGAGCAGATGTGCTCCAGGGGGCAGAAAGCATATTGAACAGCAGGAAAACTGCCGACATGATATATCGTATCAGCATAAAAGGTGTTTCCGGATTTTGCTCTGTCGGGATGGTAAAGGTCAGGTGTCAGGATACATGCAAGTCTCCCCATTCAGGAAGATGCCATGAAAAGATAAGGTTTCCAATCTTCAGATACGGCAGTAATGAACTTGCGCATCAGCATGATATGGCTGGGGCGTATCGGTTGTTTCATGGGCAGCATTCCGGCCTCCTTGGGAGAGCGGTTGCCTTTTTTTGTGTTGCAGGAACTGCATGCGGTAATAAGATTTTCCCAGGTATCTTCACCCCCTTTCGACCTGGGAACCATGTGATCGATCGTCAGGGGTTTATCGGTTCGGCCGCAGTACTGACACTGGAAATTATCTCTTCTGAAAATATTTTTCCTGTTCAGCATGATTTTCTTGTATGGTAACCGTACATAGACGGTTAATCTTACAATGCTCGGCAGGGGGAAAGATTGTGATACGGTACAGACAAACCGTTCCGGGTGATGAGCTACGGCGACAGCTTTTCCACAAAACAGCAAAACAATGGCTTTTTGCGCGTCACAGATGCTCAGAGGCTCATAGCTGCTGTTCAGGACAAGTACTTTCGTTCGATGTAGAGGCATGGCTCGATTGTTTGTAAAGTATACGCCCATATTCCGAAATAGTCAATACTTCGAAGTCACATTTAGGT
>JAKSDB010000235.1 GCA_022360415.1 Chlorobiales bacterium | reverse complement strand
TTTCCCGCAAGGATCTTTCCCGTCAGATGCAGGAACTGGCGGAGGACAAGGCAAAAACAAGTGACGAGTAACAAGTGAGTCAGGGGGGAAAGAGAGGAGGATTAAGGCAAAAGTAAAAAGTTAAAGGTCAAAATGGGGAAGAGATAAGAAAAGAAGGGAGACTGCTTTTGGTCTTTTTAGACCCTTAAGTCATTTTTGCCCGTTGTCTTTTTTGTGTTAATTCGTGGGCCAGAACAATTCAACTGATCGACTGAAGGCGCCTCCATACATTGTAGTGAGCGACAGGAGTTCAAGGCGAACGGAGCCAGAGAAACCGGAGTGTACATAAGGTACATGAGGATTTCGAGCACCGCTCAACGAAGAAATCGTGGCGCGCAACAAATGTATGGAGGCGCCTTCAGTTGATCGACTGGATCTCATCCTCCAACAACTGCTGTGTATACAGTTCCATATAAATATTGTCTTTTGCAAGAAGCTCTTCATGCGATCCGGTTTCCGCAATTTTGCCGTTCTGTAGAACGACAATACGATCACAATTTTTAACGGTTGAAATTCTGTGGCTGATAAGCAGCAAGGTGGTATTCGGCAGTTTTTCAAGCAGGGCCTCGAATATCCCGGTTTCGGTGCCGGTGTCAACTGCCGAGAGGGCATCGTCGAGAATCAGGATCGCGGGTTTCCAGGCAAGTGCTCTTGCGATACAGGTACGTTGTTTCTGTCCCCCTGAAAGGTTGATGCCTTTTTCCCCCAGCATGGTGTCAAATCCGTCCGGGAAATCCATGATATCATCGTAAAGGTTTGCAATCCGGCTTGCTTCAATGATATGCTCCAGATGATCGGAAGCATTGGCGACGCCATAATCGATATTGTTTGCTATGGTGTCGGAGAAAACAAAATTTGTTTGAGGAACGAAACCGACATGTTGTCTCAGGTCTGCGAGCGGAATGGTTCTTACATCTCTTCCATCAAGAAGAACGCTGCCTTTTTGCGGATCATGGAGCCGGGGAATAAGATTGACAAGAGAAGTTTTGCCTGAGCCGGTAGCTCCTACAATGGCCACCTTGCTGCCCGGTTCAATGGTAAACGAGATATTGGAGAGAGCCTCCTGTTTTTCATTGCCCGGGTAGTGGAAAGAGACGTTCCTGAACTCAATTTCGCCACGAAAATCTTCCGGCAAACACTCTGAAGCGATATTGTCGGTAATATCGGGCTTTACATCAAAAATTTCATTGAGACGGGTTTGTGCCGAAGATGCTTTCTGAATGATATTGGTGACCCAACCTATAGAGATGATCGGCCAGCTGAGCATGCTTACATAAATGACGAACTGCGCGATGTCACCTATTGTCATGGTTCCGTTCACGACATTGATGCCTCCCACCCAGATAACCGGTATGAGGGAAAGTGCAAGCAGAGCTGTCAGGATGGCGAAAAACGAAGCCTGCAGCTTGGCTAACGAGAGGTTTTTCCGGAAATAGGTTTCGTTGATTTTCTGGAACCGTCCGGTTTCATAGGCTTCACGAGTGTAATTTCTTATGACGCGAATGCCCGATATATTTTCCTGTAGCAATGCTGTGATATCCGCATAGCTTTCCTGAATACTTTTTGTGCGTTTCTGGATTGACTTGCCTATCCTGTAGACAGCATAGCTGAAAAAAGGCGCGGGAAAAAGGGCAAGCAGTGTCAGTACCGGAGATATGGTCATCATCGCAACGATGGCAAAAAACAACCGAAAAAACGTATTGATGGAATACATGATGCCCGGTCCGAGGAAATCCCTGACCGCGTTGAGGTCGTTGGTTCCGCGTGCTATGAGCTCACCCGTACTTGCCTTATTGTAAAAATCTCTGGAAAGGGTCTGCAGGTGAGCATAGTAGTCGTTTTTCAGGTCGAACTCGATGACGCGGGAAGCGACGATGATGTTCTGACGCACCATAAAAAGAAAAATGCTTCCGAGAGCAGCAAAGAGTATATACAGCCCGATGTTGATCAGAATGTCAGGCAGGACAAACGGGTTTTCCAGAAGGTCGATGGCGTTGCCGATGAAGCGGGGAGCGGATACTGCAAAAACGTTGGTGAGAATGATAAAGACAAAACCGGAAAACAGTTTGCGCTTGTACCTGAAGAGATATTTTTTCAGTCGTAACAGATTTTTCATCACTCATGTTTTTGATCTCACGGATGTAATGTATAATAAGGGGAGAGAAAAGCCTATAACTTCTTCCATAAAGACCATGCCTTTTGAGTCGAACAAAAGCTATTACTCTATCGGAGAGGTAAGCAGGATTACCGGGGTGCCCGCTTATCTTCTGAGGTATTGGGAAAATTTTTTCAACGAGCTGAATCCCGGCAGGGATACAAGGGACAACAGGCGCTACACCAACAAGGACATTGCCATGGTCCTGACGATCAAGGATCTTGTCTACGAAAAAGGCTATAAGCTCGAAAAAGCCTCACAGATAGTGAAAGGGGGGAGGGTCGATACCGACTCTGACGAAAAGACCGAGGCGATCCTGAAGCTTCAGAAGCAGATGGGACATGAAAAGAAGAATCACGCTATCACTCATCAGCGAAGAAAAGAGCTTTTAGAGGATATTAAAGAAGAAATAGAGAAGGTCCTTCAAATGCTCGGATAGGGAAATAAAAAAAGCCGGCGGTATCGCCGGCTTTCAATATTCTGCTCAAAGGTCAGTTTTACTGAGCATAGAGCACTTCAAACTGTCCTGTGCCGCCTTTGCAGACATGCTCGACCCAACGGGCGTATGCGCCTCCGCTCCAGCGATACTCTTCGAGATTCTGTGAACGGAACTGCGGGGCAGCGTAACGGATCTTGTAGCCTTTAGGCAGAACGACTTTCAATTGGGCGTCAACGGTGAAGTCGTTAAACTTGCCAACCATACCGTGGTGAACCAGAGGAATAAGCGGATGGTTCAGGACTCTGCGAAGCCCGCCGCCTGCATCGCGTGACACACCAGGAAGGTTACCGTCTACTTTCACTTCGATTCCCTGTGAATCGGAGCGGAATCCGCCTTCGATAGATGCAGGTTTGTTGAGCTGCTCTACAGGGAAAAGCTCTGTCCAGCGGGAGATGGAATCAACAATACCTGAACCGGCGTGTGAGAATCTCCAGCGGGTTACGCCTACAGGACCTTTATCGCTGCCTTCCACACCGGAGCTGTTTACCTGAATAGGCGAAATACGCTGTCCGCCTTCATTGATAGCTGTAAATGCAGGGCCGATAAACCAGAATTCCCTGATCCAGTCGTTGAAGTTCGCGCCGCCACCCGACATTGACCGCTGGAACCCTTCCCAGGTATCAATAAGGTCGTTGTTGTCAAGAGGCACTTTCATGAGAATGTCATGGAACTGACGTCCCTGCTGATAGATAGGATTGGGAACATTTCTGCGCACGGCATCAGAGCGGTAGTAGTACATGTTGACTACTGAACCTTCAAAGGAGAAAGAATGGGAAAAATCACCTACTGAAAGCTTGCCTTCACCAACAGCGATTCTTCTGTCTTTTGTCTCGTTGGCAATATCGACCTCAACATTAAGCGTGTTTTTTGTGCTGTCGACAATTGATTCGATGGCGGTAGTGAACCGTACCGTACCGTTCTGGGCATCAAGCGGCTTGGCGTCGATCTTGATGTTGCAATCAGCCGGCAGTAAAGGAAGAGCGGCAGGTGCGTTGACTTTAGCACGACCTTTCACTTGTCCCCAGGAGCTTGAACCGCCCTCGAGAATAATCTCGTAATCAGCATGGGCGGTTGTGGTGTCTTTTGTGCCGAATAGAGCCATAATGAATCTCCTTTTTGGTGGCGTTGAGAAATTTTTCAGCAGGAAATTTTTGCTGGATAATTCCTGTTAAATAACAGCTTGAAACAAATTTAAAGAATAAAAATAAATAATTAAAGTAAAATATACCTCTTTCCTCCCTTTCCGGCCAGCGGTTTTCTTCTCTTTTGCCCCGTTCGGGGCTTTTGTGTTTCGGATTGTTTAAAAAGAACGTGCGGCATGTTTCTTCTTTGGCGGTTTGTCCCCGCTTTTTGCTATTTTGGAGCCGTCTCATGTTGAGCAGCAATCACCCGGACCGGGCGGTTCAACAAATGCTCGATGGTACTGGAAAGTAGCAATCAGGATAAAAAAAACATGTTGCGATCTCCTGAAGGACAGGGCGGTTTTCCCGGGAACGGCCTGCCGGTTTTAAGCGGTCTTCTGCTCGGGATTTCGTTCCCGACGTATCCTGTTGTCCGCCTTGAGCTCATTGCCTGGATTGCTCTGGTTCCCTTGCTTGTTTCCCTTCGTGATCAACTGTCTTTCAGGCAGTTTTTTGGCCGTGTTTATTCCGCCATGCTGGTCTATTGTTTGATCGCTCTCTGGTGGGTTTGTTTTGCGACCCTGCCGGGCGGACTGCTCACTATCGTTGCCCAGGCTTTCTTTTCAACGGTTCCTCTCCTGCTTTTTTTTGCCCTGAAGAGATTTCGGGGTTTTCGTTTCGCGCTGTTTGGTCTGCCTTTTCTCTGGGTTGGCTGGGAGTGGCTCTACATCCTCCAGGACCTGTCATTAGGCTGGCTCGTCTTTGGCAACTCCCAGGCTCAGCTCAATCCGATGATTCAGTATGCCGATTTTACAGGAGTGTGGGGGGTTAGTTTCTGGCTTCTGTGCTTCAATGTGACTGTTGTCGATCTATGGTTCAGGAGCAGGGAGCGAAAAAAAATATTTATCCATGCAGCGATACTGGCGGCAATGGTTCTCCTTCCACTCGGTTATTCTTCCGTTGTTTTTTCCAGTCGGGAATTGCAGCAGGAACAGCAAGAGATAACAGTCTCTCTTATACAGCCGAATCTCGATCCGTTTGATAAATGGCAAACATATTCTGCACAGGATATCATGCTTGTTTACCTGGGGATGACGGACAGTTTAATGTCAAAAAAGAAGCCCGATCTTCTTATCTGGCCCGAAACCGCGATACCGTTTTATATTCTCGACGAAAAGAACCCTGCCTATTATGATTTTCTCAAATCCAGGATAAAACGCTGGGGGGCGTCCCTTATAAGCGGCTATGCTGATATTGTTTATTATGCTGACGACGATGTCGCGGGAGAGGAATACCTGTACAAGTTCAATCCTGAAGAAAAGCAATATTACCAGACATACAACGCGTCGATGCTCATGACTCCCGACGACGGTACCCCCCAGGTCTACCGTAAAATGAAGCTTGTTCCTTTTGCTGAACGTGTGCCTTTCATGGAATATCTTCCATGGCTGGACAACCTGACTCTCTCTCTCGCAGGTATAAGCAGTTGGGGAAAAGGGCGCGACAAGACGATTATGGAATTCAAGACGGAGAGGGGAGAGACTGTAAGAACTTCAAATGTCATCTGTTACGAATCCATTTTTCCCGGGCTCGTCGCCGGGTTTGTCAGCAGGGGAGCCGAGTTTCTTACGGTTGTGACAAATGACGGCTGGTATGAAAAGTCTTACGGTCCTTACCAGCATGCTGCAATCGCCAGGTTTCGATGTATCGAAAATCGCCGTGCGCTTGTCCGCTGCGCGAACACCGGCGTTTCCCAGTTTATTGACAAGTACGGTCGTGTCTATGCCGATATTCCCTGGTGGGAACGAAGGTCTCTTACCTCCGATGTGGAGAGAAACGACAAGCTGACGTTTTTTACCCGATATCCCGACCTTGTGCCGCAAGCATGCCTGGCTCTTTCCGGTATTTTTTTCCTGACAGCTCTTGCCGCCAAAAGGCCGCCCGGTGGTGTCGAGCGATGAGATACGCTCTCGTGTACATCAATCGTTAATCAGATATCCCCGTCGAATCTTCATTTCCGAGTCCGTATTTCCCGATTTTTCTGTAGAGCGTCCTTTCATTGATGCCGAGTACTTTTGCCGTTCGGCGTTTATTGCCGTTGCAGGCTTCGAGAGCATCGGCTATGGCCTTTTTTTCAAGCTCGTCGAGCGTCCTGATTTCCGGTCCTGTTTCAACTGCTTCAGGCCGATGCGGGCGGGAATTACGGATCCACCCTTTTTCCGGGAGAGGAGGCGGGAGAAGAAGCGGTGGTTTCGGAGGGCCTTCGTTCATGTTTTCATGATGATGAAGCAGCTGTTTGATTTCGTTTATTTCATGATGCAGCTTTATCAGGCTGTTGTAGATAAGGTTCAGCTCGTTTTTTTCAGATTTTTCAGGATCGTGGACCAATCCCTTATCCCTGTTTCTCTGGACAAGATGCTTGTCAAGGATTTCCGATGTAATCTGTTTCCCTTTTTCGAGAATCAGCAGCGATTCAAGAAGGTTTTTCAGCTCCCGGACGTTCCCGGGCCAGTTATAACGAAGCAGCATTTCCCCGGCTTCATTTGTGAACCCTTCGAATGAAATGGTGTGCTTTCGTTCGAACTGATGAATAAAGTGTTCCGCAAGGATCAGTATATCCCCTCCTCTTTCCCGGAGCGGCGGAATGTGAAGCTCGACGCTGTGAAGCCGGAAGTAAAGGTCTTCCCTGAAACTTTTCTCTGCCACGGCCTGCTGCAGGTTCCTGTTTGTGGCTGCGATGAGGCGCGCATCGGTATAGACGGTTTCCGATGAGCCGACTCTCTGGTATTCCCCGGTTTCAATGACCCTCAGCAGTTTAACCTGTGTTTCGAGAGGCATTTCACCGATTTCATCGAGAAAAATGGTGCCGTGGTCTGCGCTTTCAAAGTACCCTTTCCGGTTTTGAACAGCCCCGGTAAACGCCCCCTTCTCGTGACCGAAAAGCTCGGATTCCAGAATGCCGGTCGGAATGGCGCCACAGTTGACCGGAACAAAGCTTTTATGTGACCTCCTGCTGTTTTCGTGAATGAAGCGGGAGAGTACCTCTTTCCCTGATCCTGTTTCTCCGGTTATCAAAACGGTAACCTCAGTCCCGGCAACCTGAAGCGCAAGATGTTTCAGTTGTTGAATCGGGGCGGATTCACCGAGGAAATCAATCGTTCTGCTCATTGTCTGCTCTGCGTCCGGCCGACGGACCTCTTAGTTTTTCCTTATGATAAACGAGTTGAAGGGAAGCTCTTTCGCTCTGGCTTCAGCTGAGTTTCTGGTGCCGAATGTTTTCTGCGTTCGAACCTTGTGCAGTCCCTTTTCCCTGAAGATAGTAACCGGTGTATAGGCGGCTATGCGATTGGCAAGCTCCCTGGCATTGTCAAGGGAACTGAAACTGCCGAACTGGAGGATGAAGGATATCTTCTGTACCGGGGTATTGCTTTTTGCGCCGGACAAGGCAAGCGTCGATTGGTAAGCTTTAAGACGAGCTTTGCTTAGTGAATCAAGGCCCGGATCGGGGTAGTCCTGAAGCTGCTTGTAGAAAAGACGGGCGGCCTTTGGGCCGTCTTCGGTCAGCAGAGCATCGATGATTGCCTGCTCCGATTTATTCGTAACCCTGGAGCGAAGATTTTCTAACAAATAAACCTTATCTTGCTCCACGTATTGAAGGATCCTGGCCTTGTAACCGGTGTTCTCTTGTGCAGCAACCGAATCTGCCGGTACCATCTGATAGCCGATGAAGAGCAATAGAGCTGATATTCTCAATACAGTCATGGTCGTAAGGCGGAATTAGGTTCCGGTGGTTTGGCTTTTGAGTTGCGGCGTATAGCGTTTTCACGAAATATGGTAAAAATATTCATGTTAAAACAGGGTACCTTTATTTATTGTCATGAGCGTTTCAAATGCAAGGCGAACGGAGCCAGAGAAACCGGAGTGTACGCGGGGTACATGAGGATTTCGAGCACCGCTCAACGAAGCAATTGAAGCGCGGAATAAATAAAGAGAGGTGCCCAACAGTTGCCGGGCCGTCTCTGTTATTCCGGGAATCACTTTTCATCACCATGCAGCATATTTCCGTAAAAGCTTTTGCAAAAATAAATCTCGGTTTGCTTATCACCGGGAAACGGCCGGACGGGTATCACACGCTTGAAACCGTTTTCGCGCCGATCAACTGGTATGATGAGCTGACGTTTGCATCAGCAGACGAGCTGTGTATGACATGCAGCAACACCGATCTTCCATCGGATGACAATAACCTTTGCCTCAAAGCGGCGAAAGCACTGCGTGACCATGCCGGAACAACAGACGGGGCTGCTGTAGGCCTGACAAAAAACATTCCGTTCGGGGCAGGGCTCGGAGGGGGCAGCAGTGATGCCGCGACAACTCTGAGAGCACTGAACATGCTGTGGGATATTCATGTGCCCCCGGCTGATCTTCATTCTCTTGCGGTGAGACTCGGTGCGGACGTTCCCTATTTCCTCGAAACATCGGGGGGACTTGCGTTTGCTTCCGGTATCGGGGAACAGCTGCAGGATCTCGATTGTTCACTTCCGTTCCATATCGTGACGGTTTTTCCGGGCGAACATGTTTCTACTGTATGGGCGTACAGGAATTTTTATCCGCGATTCGAAAGAAAAGTCCCTGACCTGAAAAACATGGTTAAGCGTCTCTGTCGAAACAGAGACCTTGCCGTGCTTCCGGTTTTTGAAAACGACTTCGAACCTGTGGTTTTCGATCATTATCCTTCAGTCCGGAAAGTCAAAGAAGAGCTGCTTGAAGAGGGCGCTCTTTTTGCCAGCCTTTCAGGGAGCGGCTCGGCAGTTTTCGGCTTGTTCGACAGAAAGGAAGCAGCAGGGAAAGCGATGCAGGTTTTCAGTGAGAAGTACCCGGCCAGCTTGACGCCTCCCTCTTTCCGAATGCGCTAATGGGGAGCCCACTAACTACCTAACCGTTTTTGACTTTTTACCTTTGCCTTTTGACTTGTGCTCTTACTCCGGCCGGCAGGTCATGATATCACGGAGCTCCGCTGCAAACAATCGCAGGTCTTCGTCAAGAAAATGTGAAGAGCGCAGGCGGGCCTGTTTTACCGCATCGAGATCAATGGTTACATCAAAACTGTGCTTTTTGAAGAGCGGCGCTGTTGCAAGAGCTGTCCCGTCAGGCCCCGCGACGGATGAATTTCCCCAGTAGGTGAAGCTGTCTTCATTACCGACACGGTTTACGCAGGCAACATAGGAACTGAAAAGAAACGAATAGGTGCTTATTATCTGCTGCCACTGCTCAACGATGGCAGGCTGTGCTTCCCCGGGGGTCAGGCGGAGCGGACTGGACATGAGCACGAATAACAGTTTTGCTCCCTGATGCGCAAGAAGATAGGGGACGGAAACATGCCACATGTCTTCGCAGATTGCGATACCGATTTTTCCAAGTCTTTTCGATGTCACGGCCTCGATTTTCTGTCCGGCGGAAAAATAACGCAGCTCTTCAAACATGCCGTAGGTCGGGAGGTAAATTTTTCTGTGAGCGCTTTGAGCATGGCCGTCTTCGAAAAGAAAAGCGGAATTGTAAACGCCGTAATCATCACTCAGCTCGATGCCGCCGCAGATGATCGTTATGTCCCGGCTGAGCTCCTTCAGCGGCTCGAATGCCTTGTCGTCGATGTGCAGCGCGATATCCTGGGCGGCATCCTGAACATTGTACCCTGTGAGGGAGAGCTCCGGAAAGGCGATCGCACCGACGTTGTCGTCTATGGCTTTTTCGATCAATGCTCTGTGCTGCGAGAGGTTTTCCTCGAAATTGGCCAAAACGCAATCTGTCTGGACTATTCTTAACCTTGATCTCTGCATGGGACCATCGTCAGGAATGATAGGGGTAAAAAAGATAAAATGTCAGGGAAAGAGCCGCCAGGATCCACATGCCGGGATGCACTGAAGAGGCTTTGCCCGTAAAAAACATCAATATAACATAGGCAATAAATCCCGCAGTTATACCAACGCCGATGTTAAAAGTGAAAATCATCAGCGTGACAGTCAAAAACGCGGGCATCAGCTCCGTATAATCGTTGAAATCGAACTTCGTGACAGACTGAAGCATAAACATGCCGACGACAACCAGTGCCGGGCCGTAAGCTGCGCCGGGCACGATGGTCAGTACCGGAGAAAAAAAGAGGGCAAAGGCAAAAAGGGCCGCGATAACAATTGCGGTAAATCCTGTTTTTCCGCCCTGCTCGATCCCCGCCGCCGATTCGATATACACTCCCGCGGTGGTTGTTCCGAACAATGACGCCGCTATGGTTGAAAGGGCGTCGACAAGCATCGGCTTTTCGATTTCAGGAAGGTTGTCGTTTTCATCCAGAAGATCGGCACGGGATGAAAGTCCGATAAGAGTGCCCATCGTGTCGACAAAATCCATGACAAGAACGCTGGTTATCACTCCGATGAAACCCCATGTCATTGCGCCCTGAAAATCAATCTGAAGAAAAATCGGGGCAAGGGACGGTGGGGCGCTGACCAGTGCTTTTGGAAACGGCTCTATACCGAAAGCAATCAGTGCCGCTGTTGTCAGAAGTATTCCGATAAGGATAGCTCCCGGTACCCTGAAGACGAGCAGGACGGAGATCAGCAGCAGACCCGCAAGGCTTATCAGGGCAGGGAGAGCTGAAATGTCCGCCATTGTGACAGGTGCCTGTGCCGAAACCCCTAATGCTACTACGCCCATCTGACCGAATCCGATAAAAGCAAGAAAAAGGCCGATTCCAACAGCAAAACTGTATTTCAGCGTTCGGGGTATCGCTTTTGAAAGCCAGCTTCTGAGCCCGGATAGCGTGAGTAGGGTAAAAAGAACCCCGCTGATAAAAATCGAAGCAAGAGCGGTCTGCCAGGTATACCCGAGAGTTGCTACCACAGTATATGCGATAAAAGCGTTTTCACCCATATAGGGAGCTACAGCGAAGGGCCTTTTCGCGTAGAACCCCATGAGCAGTGTCCCGAAAATTGCGGTCAGAATCGTTGCCGTCATGGAAGCTTCCCTCGGGATGCCGGCTGCTTCCAGTATGGCGGGGTTGACGATGATGATATAGGAGACTGTGAAAAAAGTGGTCAGTCCGGCAAGGATTTCTTTTGGCAAGTTTGCCTGGTGCCGGTCAAACTCGAAAAAGGTGCGCATTGAATTTTTTTTACCGGATGGATGCGGTTACGGTTATCTGGCAAGTAACAGGTTATCTGAAAACAAAATAGTATTATTCGCCGAGAGAACGAAAGAGAAAACCGTGATAACAAAAACGAAAAAGCATCTTTTTTTCGGTTTGAAAGTTGTTTTTACATTGTATAGATAGTATATTAGGACTAAAATTGTCTTGTTTTGTATTTTTGCCTGTGTTCAGGCTTTTCGGTTTCATTTCATAAACATATAACCAAAAGGAGTTATCAATGGGCGTTTTAGTTGGCAGGGAGGCACCGGATTTTAATCTTGAAGCTGTCGTTGAAGGGGGCAAGTTCGTTGACTCGTGCAAGCTGTCGGATTACAGGGGGAAATATGTCGTGCTGTTTTTTTATCCGCTGGATTTTACCTTTGTCTGCCCGACAGAGCTGCATGCTTTTCAGGACAGGCTGGAGGAATTTCGTCACAAGAATGTAGAGGTGCTTGCCTGTTCTGTGGATTCGAAGTTTTCGCATCATGCATGGCTGAAAACATCCCGCAAACAGGGCGGTATAGAAGGCGTTACCTACCCGTTGCTTTCAGACATCAACAAAGAGGCTTCCAAAGCTTACGATGTGCTTGCTGAAAAAGAGGGAGTTTCCTACAGGGGCCTTTTTCTTATCGATAAGGAAGGGATCGTGCGCTACCAGGTTGTCAATGACCTCGGTCTTGGGCGCAATGTCGACGAGGTGCTGAGGATGGTCGAGGCTCTGCAATTTACCGAGCAGTTCGGAGAAGTTTGTCCAGCGAACTGGAACAAGGGTGATAAAACCATGAAACCCACAAACGAGGGTCTGGAAGAGTTTTTCGGATCGGAATAATGAATTCTGCATAATGCGTGATGGCAAACACCCCGGAAAAGCGTCTGTGCTGATCCGGGGCGTTGTCTTTTATTGGAATCTTTTGAAATTCAGTCTGGTAGAATGCACGAGGTCACGTGGAATAATGAGAATTTTTGTGCAAGGTCAAGGAGTGCTGACAAGCCATCAAGGGGCACTGCGGTGAATGGTTGTTTTTCCTTAAGCTTGAGCGATTGCTCGAGCATGCTGGAGATGCTAGGCATAGGGAACGCAGCTGTAGTAGACTACCGCAAGTTTCCTATAACGAAGCAGATTCGGTATGATCGACAATCCCGGAGGGTTTCACAGTGCGCGTCTTACATTTTTTTTCTGTTTGTTCTTATGAGTTGAAGATAGATTAAGCGCAATGTGAAACGCTCATGCCTTAGTAGGCTTTGGCAAAAACAACCTTTCCCTTCGAAGGTTTTCCGCTGTAAACGCATATCCCCGGTTCATTGATCGAGTATCGTTCATTGAAATCGGAGGTCTCGGGCAATACCCGGATGGTTGCTTTGGTTTCTTCCTTTATCCTTGTCTCCGTTTCCTCCGTGCCGTCCCAGTGCGCAATAATGAAGCCATTGTCGACAGATGCTTTGAATTCATCCCAGGAGGTGACTTCGAATGTATTGTTTTCCCTGAAGTCAAGTGCTCTTTTGAACATCGAATCCTGGATGGTTTCGAGGAGGGATGAAACAGAAGCAGTGAGAGTGTCGCCGAGCGCGAACTGCTGTTTTTCTCCCGTGTCGCGGCGTGCGGCAATGCAGATGTTGTTCGAGATGTCACGCGGACCGATTTCGAGCCGGACAGGTATTCCCTGCAATTCATACTCCGCGAATTTCCAGCCCGGCGAGTTTTGCTCGCTGTCATCAACGAAGGCGTGAATCCCGTTTTTTTTCAGCTCCCCGCAAATAGCGTGAGCTTTGTCCACGACAGACTGTTTGTCCCCTTTGAGAATAGGAACGATGACTACCTGACGGGAAGCAAGTCTCGGCGGCAGAACAAGTCCCTTGTCATCGGAGTGTGCCATGATAAGCGCGCCGATCAGACGGGTCGAGACGCCCCAGCTTGTTGCCCATACATATTCGAGCTTCCCTTGCTTTGTCTGGAACTGGCAGTCAAAGGCTTTGGCGAAGTTCTGTCCCAGGTTGTGCGAAGTTCCTGCCTGGAGCGCTTTTTTATCCTGCATCATCGCCTCGATGCACCAGGTTTCATCAGCTCCGGCGAACTTTTCGCTTTCCGTTTTCCGGCCCATGATCACCGGGAGAGCCATGTGCTTTTCGGCAAAGGTTTTGTAGACATTGATCATACGGAGTACTTCTTCCTGCGCTTCTTCGGGAGAGGCGTGTGCTGTGTGACCTTCCTGCCAGAGGAATTCGGCGGTTCGAAGGAAGAGCCTGGTGCGCATTTCCCATCGAACAACGTTTGCCCACTGGTTGATCAGGAGAGGAAGATCACGGTAGGACTGAATCCATTTTTTATAGGAAGCCCAGATAACCGTTTCCGAAGTGGGACGGATATACAGTTTTTCTGCGAGCTCTTCGCCGCCACCATGGGTCACAACCGCACATTCGGGCGCGAAACCTTCGATGTGCTCGGCTTCTTTTTGGATATAGCTTTCAGGGATGAATAAGGGAAAATAAGCATTGACATGGCCGGTTTTCTTGAACATGGTGTCCAGAGCCGCCTGCATTTTTTCCCATATTGCATATCCGTTGGGCCGGATAACCATGCAGCCCCTGACATCGGAGTAATCTGCCAGCTTTGCTGAACGGACAAGATCTATATACCACTGTGAATAGTCCTCTTCTCTTGAGGTGATTTTATCTGTCACGTAAAGGAGTGTTTTGTTTGTTCGTAAATGACTTCGCGGGAGTAGAATATACAACCTACTCCTCGAAATTCTTGATTTTCTCCATGAGGTCTTTCAGATGATCTTTCTGTTTCTGGTTGAGCGGCTGCCGGGAGTCGACTATCTCGGTGTAGTTTTCCGGGACAGAGAACTCGAAAAGCTCCGGAGAGGCTTGCTGTACCGAGACGACTTCCATCGCAAGCGTTCCCTGTTCATTTTTCTGGATGATTTTAACCGGAAACCCGTCGAGTCCTTCATCGGAGAGCTTTTTGGCGAGAATGGTGTTGGAAAGGCGAGGGTTCTGGGATTGCAGAAGCCTGAAAGTCCGGAAGTCGCCAATGTCTTGTGTAAGCCACATTTCAATGGTATCGGAGGTGCTGAAAAGCCTGACATGGTGACAGGTATATCCTTTTATGTCTGCTGTGCCGTTTTTTTCGATTCTGTAATCGTCGTCGAAATCGACAAGCGTTGCATTTTCAACGGCGGTTTTAAGGTTTACTTTTTGGTACGAGCCTGCTTTATGGTTAACGATGATTGCCTGGTCGGGCTGTGAAGCGCGTGTGATTACCGTTGTCTGGAGCGGATCGGGTATTTTATCGAGCTTCGTGGTCATATCCATCCGCTGGGCATTGTCGCCGAAATAGTACAATATATCGGATGTGCCGTTGGGCATGGTTACATTCATGTCAATGGTGCCCGTAAACTTTGCAAATGCTGACACGGTTGAGAAGCTGAAAAGCAAAAGCGATATCAGCAGCGTACAGGTCATTTTTTTCATGGTGTCTCTGGTTTTGGTCTTCATAAAGCGCATACAAAGCTAATGATTTTTTTTTGAATTCTGTTTGGGTTAAATAACCAATGGCCGAATGGGCAGATTGAGCTTGTGAAACAAGGCGGATAAACATTTGACGACGTTTTGTTTACATACTGGCAGTAAGGGGAATGCGGGTTCCGGGTTTTATCGGGATAACGAGTAATGACCGGTTTGCATGAATAATAATAACGGACAGCGGTGGCTCACACTGGACTTGCTGAAAGCCGCAGAGGGGCATTTCAGAGAGAAAGGGCTTGAAGCATCCCGATTGAACGCAGAAATTCTGCTTGCTCATGTTCTGCATTCTACAAGGATGGATCTCTATCTCAAGCATGATCGGCCGGTTTACGGGGAAGAACTGGAGCAATTTCGTTCACTCTGCCGGGAGCGTCTGAAAGGAAAGCCGCTACAATATATTACAGGGGAGCAGTTTTTTTACGGTCATTCGTTCCTGGTTGATGAGCGTGTACTGATTCCAAGGCCGGAAACCGAGCTTGTTCTGGAGCATGCTCTCGATCGAATGGCTGTCGGCGGATTGGCGAAAAGGAAAAAGGCTGCAATTCTTGATATCGGTACGGGCTCGGGATGCCTTGCCGTTGTGCTTGCTCTCAAGATGCCGAATGCGAAAATAACTGCCGTAGACCTTTCCGGCGGAGCGCTTGAGGTTGCGGAACGTAATGCTCACAGACACGGTGTATCCGAAAGGATCAGTTTCCGGCAGGCCGATGCGCTGAATAACGGTTTTGCAAATGAAGTCGGGGGGGAATATGACGTTATTGTTTCCAATCCTCCCTATATCCCTGAAACGGAGTGGAGCGAACTTGAAACAGAGGTTAAGGAATACGAACCGAAAATGGCGCTGACTGTTCCCGACAGGTTTGTTTTTTACCGCGCAATAAGTGAAAGAGCTTCTCTCTTGCTGAAACCCGAAGGCTTGCTTTGTTTTGAGCTGCATGCAGACGGAGCCCGCAATGTGCTTGAGGTCGTCACCGGGCAGGGTTTCGGGGAGATGGAGGTGCACCGGGATTACGCGGGGTGGGACAGGGTGCTTTCAGGTATATTGATACGATCCGGTGTACATTGATCGGCAGGAGGAAGGTTGCCGCAGTATGGTACTGACCGGTCAAGGGTTGCCGGATGAAATTAATTGGTTATGTCAATTGTTTAAAAAGTCGAAATTTATTATTCGGATTATACCGTATCAGGTTGTTTTTTCCTAAATTGAGCGTTTCGTGATATCCAGGCTGTTTTGCCGTGACGGAACAATCGCCCGGTATTGATTTTTTTATTTATATAGCCCGAACTTTCTTTCGAACAGGTAACAGTTGTTTTAATGAATCGATGATGGTGACACAAGAACTGTCAGAACGTGAGCGCCAGATATTGTCCATTATTATTCAGGCCTATGTCATGAATGCGGCTCCGGTTGGTTCACGCTATATAGCAAAAAATTATAATCTCGGTCTTTCCGATGCGACCATAAGAAACGTTATGGCCGACCTTGAGGAAGAGGGGTACATCAGTCAGCCGCATACCTCGGCCGGGCGTGTTCCCACCGACAAGGGATATCGCTATTACGTCGACCTTATCATGCACGTGCGGCGTATTGAGGAGGAGGAGAAAAAACACATTGACCAGGATTTCAAGCGGTTGAATTACGATCCCAAAGATTCTTCGGAGGTGCTTCAGGCTGCGACAAAGGTGCTGGGGAGTATTTCCCGGCAGCTGAGCGTTGTGATTTCTCCAAGGTTGTCAAACGCAGTGTTCGAACGTCTGGATATGATTCTCCTGAGTTCGACGAGGATAATGGTCGTGTTGTCTATCCAGTCGCTTTTTGTAAGAACCATTGTAATGGAGCTCGACCTCGATGTGTCCCGCCCGCAGATGGATTCTGTTATCGAGCTGCTGAACCAGAGGCTTTCGGGGCTTACTCTGTCGGAAATACGGAATTCGATCAGCAAGCGTCTCGCTGATTGCGGGCAGCACAGGGCTCTGCTGAACATGATCGTCAGCTCGGCGGATAACCTGTTTGATGATGCACCGGTTCTGGAAAGGCTCTATATTGCCGGGGCTGAGTATATCGTGAATCAGCCTGAATTTGATCAGCCACAGAAAGT
>JAKSDB010000348.1 GCA_022360415.1 Chlorobiales bacterium | reverse complement strand
CTTCAACTGTACCGCACGTGCCGACGGCCCGCTTTCCAGCAGAATATCAATGCGGAAATCCTCCATGGCGGAATACAGATACTCTTCGACAGCCGGAGTGAGCCGATGAATCTCGTCGATAAAAAGAACGTCCCCCTTACCGAGACTTGTGAGAATACCTGCAAGGTTTCCGGGCTTATCGAGCAAAGGACCGGACGAAACTTTTATCCCGCCCTCCAGCTCCGCCGCAATAATATGTGCAAGCGTTGTTTTTCCCAACCCCGGCGGACCGGAAAACAACACATGGTCGAGGGCTTCCCCTCTTTTTCTTGCCGCCGCTATAAAAACGCGAAGATTATCGGTCAGTCGCGGCTGTCCGGAAAAATCGTCAAGGGAAAGAGGACGGATTTGCTCCTCGAATTTCTCTTCGGCAGGACTGGAAGGTGTATTCAACAGTTCTTCACGCACGGTAATAAAAGAAAAAGGTTTGCTCAAACACGGACTTACAGCTTGATTCTCGGATCAACGACGGCATAGAGAACATCCGCTACAAGGTTACCGATAATAATCAGCGTACCGGATATAAAGGTGTTTGCGATAATCAACGGGTAATCACGGGCAAAAATTGCTTCGACCGTCACGCGGCCCATTCCGGGAAAAGCAAAAATAACCTCGATAAACAACGCTCCGCTGAAGATGAACGGCAGCGAACCGCCCATCAAGGTGATAACCGGCAGAAGCGCGTTGCGAAGAGCATGGCGAATGATAACCACTTTTTCAGGTAATCCTTTTGCACGCGCGGTACGGATATAATCCTGCCGTATCACTTCCAGCATGCTTCCCCGCACATAACGGGCAATTCCCGCGGCACCATTGATACTCAACACCGTTACCGGTAGAACGAGATGCCAGAGCCTGTCAAGCACAAACCTGATCGGCCCATACGATTCAGCTCCAACCTCATTCAGCCCCGATGCCGGAAAAATCTGCAGTTTGAGCGCAAAAAGGATAATCATCATCAGGGCAAACCAGAACTCGGGCATCGAGTAGAAAAAAAGAGCGCCGACCGTGAGAAATCTGTCGAGATAACTGTTTTGTTTCACCGCAGAGATCACCCCGATAAATATCCCGAGAATAAAGTTTGCGACAAGCGTGAGCAGGGCGATAGTAATGGTGATAGGCAGCGCCTGCGCTATAACATCGAAAACCGGCTGTTGCGCCCGGCTGAAACTGCGCCCGAAATCCCCCTGAAGCACACTGCCAAGCCACTTGAGGTACTGAATTAACAAGGGATCGTTCAATCCGTACTGCTCCCGGATCTGGTCGGCCACCTTCGGGCTGATCCCCGGCTGGATGAACAGGGCTGCCGGATCACCCGGCGCAAGCCGGATAATGAAAAAAGTCAATGTCAAAACGCCGAAAACCAGCGGTATGGCAACCAGCAAACGGCGCAGTATATAGACAAGCATTAATTAGGTGGTTCGTGATTCGTAGGAGAAGATACAATGTTTTCTTGACGCTTCATGCCGGACCTGATACTGAATCTCAATTTCAGCACTAACCAAGCAAGTCCCTTGCTCCATTTTTGCCTTTTGACCTTTACCTTTTGCCTTTCCCCCTATTCCGCGACGCTTGCAGACGGGGTAAGGGTCCAGTCGTCGATGTTGTAAAACGTACTGAGTATGTTCAGCTCCTCACCTTCTATCCGCCGGTTGAAGCCCTGCGTTTCCTTTATCCAGTAGAGAAAGGTCGTCGGCTGATCATGATGCAGAATTTCCTGGTACTCCATCCAGTGCGGTCTCGCATCCAGCTGATTCAGCTCTGCTTTCGCAAGCTCACACAATTCATCTATCCTCGGATTCCGGTAACCGGTGAAATTGAAACGGCTTTTCTCCAGATCGGACCCCCAGCCATCAAGCGGGTCTATTTCCAGCCCGATCGACCATCCCGCCATCCAGGCGTCGATTTTCCGCATTCTCAGGTTCTCGAAAAACACATTCGACTCCTGAACATCAAGCTGGCAGTCAATCCCTATTTCTCTGAGATTCTGCTGAATAATAACGCTGGCATAATTTCTTCTGGCATTTCCTGCGTTTGTGAAAAGAACAAAACTGAATTTTCTGCCGTTTTTTTCCCGTATACCGTCCGGGCCGGGGTTCCAGCCCTCTTCTTCAAGAAGCCTGACAGCCGAAGCAGGGTCGTAAGGATAAGGCACAATCCCATCGTTATAGGCCCATTTAAGAGAGGGAGAAATATCGGTACTTGCAATAACCCCGTACTCCTTGAGATAACCGTCAAGAATGGATTGCCGATCGATCGCAAGGGTCAAGGCACGCCGAACCTTCGCGGAACCGAACAGAGGATGCGGTTTAATGGTACCGTCACGGTGATAGGCATCCCGATCGATATTCGACCACCCGACATAATCATAAACACGAAGCCCGACCGGTTTGATCTCTACATCAGCCCTCGCATTGTCAAGGCCTTCGAAATCTTCCGGTTTAATGTTTTCAACAACATCCACGGCGCCTGTTTGCAGTTGCGCAAGACGCACGGTATAGTCAGGCACGATCCTGAACATGATCCGCGGAATGTTGCCCGGTTTGGGAAGTCTTGCCAAAGGGTTTGAAGCCAGAACGATCTGCTGCTGTTTCTGCCAATCCTGAAGTACGTACGGTCCTGCACCCAACGGTTTCTGGTTGAGCGGTGAATGCCTGAACTCCTGGGGAGGCACATCTTTCCAGGCATGTTTCGGCAGCGGGGTCAGGGAGGTGTGAAACAGGGCGAGCTGTTCCGGCACCTTTTTATAGAAGTTGAACACCAGCGTCGTGTCGTCAGGTGTCTCGATTGCCTTTTCAAAATCAATATCCCCTGTATCGGCACCCACAAGCTCTGCAAGATATTGTTGCCGGGGACTCGCAATGACGGGGTTACCGTAAAGCTTATAGGCGAATTTAAAATCATGTGACGTTATCGGCGTACCATCATCCCACCGCGCATCGCTTCTGAGCGTATAGGTTATCGAACGGTTATCTTCACTCATTTCCCAGGTTTTGGCAAGGGCACCGCCCGGTTTCT
>JAKSDB010000084.1 GCA_022360415.1 Chlorobiales bacterium | reverse complement strand
TGAAATTCGTGCTCTGCATAAGGCGGCAGCAGAATATCCGGGGGCGAAGCTGTGTGTGATTACCCTTGAATCCGTTCCGCGTATTACATTTCCAAAGGATATCGTTGTTGTTACCGCAAGTCATTGGTTCCTTAGCCGGAATGACGATACGTTTTCCCCGATGCGGTAATGGTGGAATGGTAACAGGTGAGGTATTGTTGCGGGTTCGGGGGGGATTGAACGCGCAGGGGTTCGGTATGGTCAGGAGGGCTCTTCTTCCTCGATGACCTGTCCTTTCAGCCCGTCGGGAGAGAACACGCACATCGCTTCGAACACTCCGTTATCGGGGTAGCACATGCACCGGTAGGAGGCTGCCTTGTTGAAATTTTCCTTGAGATTGTTCCATCCGTTAGCGTAGAGGCTGCACTCGTCATTGAAGCATACGTAAAAATACGGGGTGCACCATCCCAGGCCGTCTCCGTAATTGTACGGAGGGGGCTCGCATTTTTTCATCTTCGTTCCACAATGGGGGCAATCGGGCGCTGCCTTGATTTTCATGGTATTTCCCATTAACTCAATTTTTGGTATGTTTGTCGGACTGCACGGAGCCCGTGAAGCCGGTACCGCCAGAGATGTTTCTCGCAGAGCAGGACTCATGATAAGCCATAGAGATGGCTTATGCAATTCTTTTTGTGTAACGTCCCGGTGTTTTTCATGGTTCCCTGGGCAGGTGCGATAAAGATAAAAGAGGTAAACATGGACAATATACTCAACAAACTTGGCCTGAATCTTGACGAAGAGACAAAGCTGACGAACGACAGCACCTTCAGCTTTGATTGCTACAAGGGGCTTTCGTGTTACAATACATGCTGTGGTGATCTTGATATTTTTTTGACACCTTACGACGTGTTGAGGATGAAAAACAGGCTGGGGTTATCGTCGGCCGAATTTATTTCGGAATATACCGAGCCGGTGATTCACCATGAGTCGAAACTGCCGTTCTTGAAGCTGAAACTCACAGAGAAAGGCTCCTGCCGGTTTGTGACGGCGGAGGGATGTTCTCTTTATGGAGACAGGCCGCTTGCCTGCAGGTATTATCCTATCGGTTTCGGTATTTACAAGAACGAGGCTGCCGCAGGTAGTGATTTTTATTTCCTGATAAAGGAGGAGCACTGTAAGGGTTTTGAGGAGGAAAGGGAGTGGACGGTTGCCGAATGGCGGAAGATACAGGAGATCGATGTTTATGACGATAAAAACAAGGTCTGGATGGATATTATCTTGAATAAAAAAATGTACAGTCCCGACCTGGAGCCCGATGAAAAGAGTTTGAAAATGTTCTTTATGGGCAGTTATGAGCTCGACTCGTTCAAAAGCTTTGTCTTTGAAAGCAGGTTTCTGGAGATTTTTGATGTTGATGATGATGAACAGGAGCTGCTGAAAAAGGATGAGACCGAGCTGATGCAGTTTGCCCACAAGTGGCTGCAGTATGCCCTGTTCAGAATGCCGACAATGAAGCTGCGTCAATCATAGCGGAGTCATATCGGAAATCTATTGCCCCTGTGAGCTCAGGAAATTGATGTGCATCGGTTGGTGAACCCTGCCGGGGCGAAAAACTTTTCGCCCCGGCTACATCGGGGTAAGGCGTTTAATATGTGATTACGGATTTGGCTCCTAAAACTTCACTTGCCAGTGTTCCTGCAGCGGCGACTTCGGCGCCGTCGATGACGTCGTCCATAGAGATGCCTCTTTCCTTGATGCACGGGGAACATAAATACATAGTGCCTTCCATTTCCATAAACGTATCCAGGAGATCCTTGAGAGGAGCGAGCCCGTCTGCCCTGATGCTGTCCGCTTCACCTTTTTTTGCAAGAACAACCGCTGAAGATTGCAGGAACATAACTACTTCAGAGTCCAGTGACTGGCAGGCAGTCGCAAGGACAAACGGCAGTGTTGCCTTTTCAGGATTTTCATTGCCGACGGTACTGATAATGACAAGTTTGTCTTGTGCCATGAGACCATTGTTTTTTGGTTGATAACAACATCCGGAAAAATAAACAATATACTTTTCCAGGTGCTTTTTCCAGCGGAAAGCGAAAGATTAAATAAGAGACTGATAAAAATCGCTTAAAACCATGTAATGTAAAGTGATGATGACGGATGAAGTGACAAGAAAAAAGCTCGATTTCGACAAAGTTATTTCCTATGCATCGTCCTTTTGCCTTTCGGACATGGGAAGGGATGCGCTTGCCGATACCGTGCCTCCTCAAAAGCGTGCGCTGCTTGAAGAAGAGCTTAAACGTGTCCTCGAGCTGCGAATATTTCTTGAAGAAGGCAATCCTCTGCCTTTTTCTGTCCTGCCTGACACGCGTGTCCTGCTTCGGAAACTGGACACGGTCGATACCTATCTCGAACCGAAGGAACTGCTTGCTATACATGATCTTCTCCATGCTTCGGTACAGCTCAGGAAATATATGTTTCAGAACCGCACCGTGTACCCCTCTCTCAATAACCTGACAATACAGCTCTGGCTGGAGAAATCGCTACAGTATGAAATCATGCGGGTTGTTGATGAACAGGCCCAGGTACGGGATACGGCAAGCGACGGTCTTTTTGCCTTGAGGCGTGAACTGAACGATTGCAGGGAGACGCTTAGAAAAAAAATGATCCGTCTTTTGAAACGCTGCCAACAAAACGGTTGGCTTATGGAGGATACCGTCGCATTGAAAAACGGTAGACAGGTCCTTGGGCTCAGGGTTGAATACAAGTACAAACTTCCGGGCTTTATTCAGGATTACTCCGATACCGGGCAGACGGTTTTTATCGAGCCTGCCGAAACACTTGAACTGAGCAACAGAATTCAGGACCTCGAAATAAATGAGCGCAGGGAGGTGGAGCGGATATTGAGGGAAACAACCGGGCATATCAGTCGAGAACGGGAGAATGTGCAGCACAACCAGGATTTGATGGCGGTTTTTGATTCGTTGTATGGCCGTGCTCAAATCGCCCGTAATACCGGATCGGTGCTGCCGCAGATAGGAAAGGGAAAATCGTTGCGCATAGTGAAAGGTTTTCATCCCTGGCTTCTCGTGACCCATCGCAACAAGAAAGAAAAGATATTTCCTCTTGACATGGAGTTAGGCGAACAGGAGCGTGTGCTTGTTATTTCCGGTCCTAATGCCGGAGGAAAATCGGTGGCGATGAAAACAGCAGGTCTCCTTTGCTGCATGCTGGCTCACGGGTATCTTGTCCCATGCAGTGAAAGCTCTGTTTTTCCATTGTTCGAGGAGATGTTTATCGAGATCGGTGACGAGCAGTCGATCGAGAATGATCTTTCGACGTTCAGCTCTCATCTTGAGCATATACGAACGATACTCGATGCTGCTTCCCCCGGATCTCTTGTGCTGATAGACGAACTATGCTCGGGAACGGATGTCGAGGAAGGGAGTGCAATCGCCCGTTCGGTTATCGAGGAACTGCTTGTAAAAGGCGCAAAGGTTATCGTCACGACACATCTCGGAGAGTTGAAGGCCTATGCCCATGAGAGGGAGGGCGTGGTAAACGGAGCCATGGATTTCGACCGTTCGTCACTAAGCCCCACGTTCCGTTTTCTGAAGGGATTGCCGGGCAACAGTTTTGCTTTTGCCATGATGCAGCGCATGGGGTTCGGCCGGGAGTTACTTGACCGGGCTGAAAGCTATCTGGATAAGGGCAGAGCCGGGCTTGACAACATGCTGGACGATCTCGGGAAATCCCTGGAAGCCAACGAAGAGTTGACGAAAGTTCTGGAGCAGGAGCGGGAATTTCTTGCAACCGAGCGAAAGCGCCTTCATGAAAAAGACGAAGAGCTGAAAAGCAGGGAGAGGGAGGTGAAGATGAAGGCCGGTAAGGAGATGATCCGGGAAATTGAGAAAGCGAAAAAAGCGATTCGCGAGGTTGTTCAGGAGGTGAGGAAACAACCTGAAGAAAAGATAATTGAAGCTGCAAGAAACGAGCTTGACAAAAGAAAAAAGGCTTTGCTCAGGGAAGAAAAAAGCATTACGGATGAAATGGAATGTTCGCTTCGGTTCGATCCCTCCATCCGGGAAGGCGATGCCGTCCGTGTTCTCGCAACCAATACCACAGGTGAGGTTGTGTCTTTACAAGGGGAAGATGCCGTTGTGCAGTGCGGGACGTTTCGCCTGTCGACTTCGCTGAAAAACATTGAACGGATTTCAAAGACCAGGGCGAAAAAACTTGAACGCACAGAGGGTTCCGTTTCAGGTGAAGGGATTGGTTCTGCTCATGCTGCTGCGCTCGAGTCCACAAGGCTCGACCTGCGTGGCCTGCTGGGAGATGAAGCCGTTCAGGAGGTGGAACGGTTTATCGATAAACTGAGGCTGAACAATATAAGCAAGGCAACGATCATACACGGTAAAGGCACCGGCGCGCTACGGCAAAAAGTTGCTGATTGCCTGAAACGACATCCGGCTGTAAAAAGCTTCAAGCTCGGGGAGTGGTCCGAGGGGGGCGCGGGGGTTACGATTATTGAAATATGAGACGGATGCATTATCTTGAGCGCAAATGGAGGATGTAATCCACTTTCCATCAATGTTTGCGGTTTGCTGCATATGACTTTGCCCAACCAGTTAACGACATTGCGGATACTGCTTGTTCCGGTATTTATGTTTTTGCTTCTGCTTGATTCGCCGTATATGAAGCTTCTGGGCGTTATTGTTTTCATTATTGCGTCCCTTACCGACATTTATGATGGCTATCATGCAAGAAAATATGGTTTGACCAGCAGGCTCGGAGCGTTTCTCGACCCTCTTGCCGACAAGTTTCTTATCACGGCAGCTTTTCTGATCTATGTGTGGGAGGGATACCTTGTTTTATGGATGGTGCTGCTGGTTGTGCTGCGCGATATTATTGTAACGGTTTTGCGTGTTTACGCAGAGTGGAAAAACAAGCCGGTGGTTACAAGCAGAGAGGCCAAATACAAGACGATCACG
>JAKSDB010000047.1 GCA_022360415.1 Chlorobiales bacterium | reverse complement strand
TGATTCCAAGGCTACAAATCTCAACGCGCTCCGGCGCGCACTTGATGCCCTACCCGGAAAGGCTGTTCTCATCGCGGGAGGACGGGAAAAAGGGAATGATTTCGGCGAGATTGAAAAGGGCGTGAGGGAAAAGGTCTCTTTACTGGTGGCATTTGGTGAATCAAGGAAGAAATTTGCGGCAGCATTATCCTCTGTTGTCAGGGTTGTACAGGTGAACTCCCTGGAAGAGGCTGTCGAGGTTGCCAGACAGCATGCTGTTGCAGATGAAACGGTTCTTTTTTCGCCCGGATGCTCGAGTTTCGACATGTTTGAAAATTTTGAAGAACGGGGCAATGTGTTCAAGGAACTGATTCGGGAGATTGCATAATGAAACAGTTGAACAATGTCTTTGGCGAAAGCCTTCCCGGCAGTCTCTCTCTTCCGGCACACACGGTCGAGGCAAAAAGTTTTGCGGGAAAGCTGCTTCTTCTTATAGTCGTGCTGCTGATGTGTATCGGTATTGTAATCGTTTACAGCAGCGGCGCAGGTTGGGGACAGATGAAATTCTCCAACCCGGAGCATTTTCTGTGGAGGCAGGTGTTTTTTACGTTTCTTGCCTTTGCAACAATACTCATTGTTTCCTCGTTCGATTACCTGATTTTCAGGAAACTGAGCAAGATCCTTTTCTTTTCCAGCATCATTTTGCTTGCCGGACTTCTTTTATTCAAGTTCCTGGGGCTCATCGACGGTGCCGCCAGATGGATTTACATCGGGCCTGTCAGTTTCCAGGTATCCGATTTTGCCAAGTACGCCCTGATCTTTCATTTTGCGAGACTGATAACCGACAAGAGGGAGTATATCAAGGACCTTAACGAAAGCTACTATCCGCTGCTTACCCTCCTTCTGACAGTTGTCGCGCTGATTGCTTTCGCTCCGAACTTCAGCACCGCGTCTCTCGTGGCTGTTATCGGTTTTACCATGATGTTTCTCGGGGGAGTCCGGCTCCGGCACCTGTTTCTGACAGCTGTTCCCCTTGTCCCTCTGGCGGGAGCGTTCGCGATAGCGCAACCTTACAGGGTTCAAAGGCTGTTGTCCTTTTTCAACGGCGGGGACGAGCAGCAGCTTTCCTATCAGGTACGCCAGGCCCTCATTGGTCTGGGCAACGGCGGAATGTTCGGGCTCGGTATCGGAGAGAGCAAGCAAAGGGAGCTTTTTCTTCCGCTTTCCTATAATGATTTTGTCTTCGTGATCATCGGTGAGGAGTTCGGGTTTATCGGTGCGGTAGGTGTTCTCGTTCTTTTTTCCCTCTTTTTCATCTGCGGCCTGGTTATCGCAAAGAATGCCGCCGACGGCTTCGGACGTTTTGTCGCTCTTGGCATTACCGTGACCATTGCGCTGTATGCCTTTATCAATATCGCTGTCGCAACCCATGTGCTTCCGACGACCGGACTTCCCCTTCCCTTTATCAGCTATGGAGGAACTGCTCTGCTGTTCAATTCGCTGGGAGTGGGCATTCTTGTGAGCATATCGAGGAAAAAGAAAGGCGCTACGGGGACCGGTGACGAAATGACAGGAGGCCGCGGGTGAAAGTCATGTTTGCGGGAGGAGGAACAGGAGGGCATCTTTATCCGGCGGTAGCGATGGCCGAAGAGCTTCTCAAACGGCACCCCGGGACCGGGATATCTTTCGCAGGAACGGAAAAAGGTATCGAAGCGACCGAAATCCCCCGCCTCGGATACCGTCTGCACACCTTCAAGGTCAGTGGTTTCATCCGCGGTAAATCACCGGCGGACATGCTTCGCAATGCCGGAGTTCTGGCTGGGTTTGCCGGTGCGGTCCAAAAAGCGCTTGCACTCGTCAGGAGCGAACATCCGGATGTTGTTGTCGGCACGGGAGGATTTGTCAGCGCTCCTCTGCTGCTCGCGGCACAACTGCTCGGCAAAAAAAATCTTATACAGGAGCAAAACGCGTTTCCCGGCATGACAACCAGGCTGCTGTCCATGAGGGCTTCCGAAGTACACCTGTCATTTCCCGACAGCAGACGCTTTCTGAAAAGAAAGAACGGTGTCTACGTTTCGGGAAATCCCGCCCGCAGTTTCTCCCTGACGGCCAGCGGCGAGGCAAGGGAAAAGTTCGGTCTCGACCCGGAGTTGCCGACACTTCTTGTTTTCGGTGGAAGCCGGGGCGCAAGGTCGATCAATAATGCTGTAAAAAAGTGGGTGACAGCGCTGGAGGGCAAATCGAACGTCATCTGGCAAACCGGGCCGCTCGATATCGAAACAATAAGCAGAGAGTTTGTATCTTCGGAAAATCTCTGGATCGGCCCTTATATCAACGATATGGGAAGCGCCTATTCCGCGGCAGACCTCGTACTCTGCCGGGCAGGGGCATCGACCGTTGCGGAGCTGACCAATCTCGGCAAGCCTGCTATACTGGTTCCCTATCCCTATGCGACAGGGAACCATCAGCTTTTCAATGCCGAGGCATTGAGGAAAGACGGCGCGGCCGTTCTGATCGGAGACAGCGAGATTAACGGCGCCCGGGCAAAAGAAGTGATCTTCGGGCTGCTTGAAGACAGTGAGTCCCGAAACGGAATGGCCGAGGCCTGTCTGAAACATGGAAAACCGGAAGCCGCAAAGGTGCTTGCGGAAAGGATCGTTCAATTGGGAAAAAAAGGGTAAAGCGGAAATCGTGGAGCTGGGAAAAACAAAATGCGTACATATCGTCGGGATCGGCGGGGCAGGGATGAGCGCAATTGCCGAACTGCTGTTGAAATCCGGTTTTGAAGTGACCGGATCGGACATCGCCTCGAATGAGGTAACAGGAAAACTCCAGGCAGAGGGCGCAGTTGTTGCAAAAGGACACAACGAAAACAATATCGGTGAGTGCGATGTTGTTGTCTACTCTTCCGCTGTGGCGGCAGCGGATAATGTGGAAATCGCCGCGGCACAGCAAAAAGGGATTCCTGTTATAAAAAGAGATGAAATGCTCGGCGAAATGATGCGGCTCAAAAGCGGAATATGTGTTGCGGGAACCCACGGCAAAACCACGACAACGGCGATGATCGCAACGGTGCTCATTGAAGCGGGAGAGTCCCCTACAGTCATGATCGGCGGTATTTCCGACTACCTGAAAGGGAGCACCAGAGTCGGAAACGGCAGGTACATGGTAATCGAAGCGGATGAATACGACAGGGCGTTTCTGAAGCTTACCCCTTCACTTGCCGTTATCAACAGCCTGGAGACAGAACACACCGATACATACGGAGGAATCGAGGATCTCAGGGAGGCCTTTGTTGCTTTTGCCAACAAGGTACCGTTCTATGGAAGGGTGTTCTGCTGTGTCGACTGGCCGGAAGTACGCAACATCATTCCCCGACTCGACAGACGGTCGATCACCTACGGCATCGAGGAGTCGGCGGACTATATGGCGAGGGACATTCAGGTTGACCGGAACAGGACTTCTTTCACAGTGGACTACCGGAAGAAGGAAGTCGCACGCTTCGATATCGCCGTTCCCGGGCGGCATAATGTACACAACGCCCTTGCGGCAATAGCTGCCGGTATGGAAACAGGGCTCTCCGTGGAGAACCTCGTTACAGGGCTTGCCGCGTTCAGCGGGATGAGAAGAAGGTTTCAGGTACGCTACAGCGGAAAAGAGGGGGCTGTCATCATTGATGATTACGCACATCATCCTTCCGAGGTAAAGGCGACGGTCAAAGCGGCAAAAGCGGGCTGGCAGGATTATGAGGTTGTCGCTGTTTTTCAGCCACACCTCTTTTCAAGGACGAGAGATTTTTCCAACGAGTTTGGCTGGGCGCTTTCAAATGCCGACAGTGTCGTTGTCGCCGATGTTTTTCCCGCACGCGAAAAATCGGATGATTTTCCGGGTGTAAGCGGAGAGCTTGTTGCCGAAGCAGCCGCGGTTGCAGGCGCGCAGAAGGTACAGTTCATTCCCGGCACGGAGGAACTCTGCAGCAGCCTTGAAGGTTACTGTGTACCAGGTAAACTGTTGCTTTTTATGGGCGCCGGAGATATTACCGGAATTGCGGCCGAGCTTGCGGAAAAATGCATGCAGAGGGATCAGTAATTGTCTGGAACACAAAACAATATGGATGCGGAATCAAGTCCGGCATGACTGAGGAGGGGGGCTTGGCATGACTATGGAATGGGGTATGGCGACAAGCCAATTCTTAACAGTTCAACAAATAAACAAATCAACAGTTTTGTATTAGATGATCAGTACTGAAGAAATACTGGACACTATCCGGGGAGAGGTATCCCTTGGAGAGTCCATGAAAGAACACACAGCTCTGAAGATCGGGGGTTCCGCCGATTTTTATGTCGATCCTCTTGACAGGGACGATCTCTGCAGGGCGCTGGATCTTTTCGAGGCAAGAAACCTGCCCTACAGGCTTATCGGCAGAGGGACGAACCTTCTTGTGAATGACGATGGTATCCGGGGGGCTGTTATCGTTACAGCAAGAGCTCTGGGAGATTACACGATCAGGAAAAACATCGTTACTTCAGGCGCCGGGGTGTCTCTGGCAATGATTGCGGAAAAAACATTCTCTGCGTCTCTCGGCGGTCTTGAAATGCTGCAAGGGATTCCGGGTACCGTTGGCGGAGCAATTGCAATGAATGCCGGCGCCTATGGCCAGGAATTTTCCGACGTCGTGTCCTGGGTAGAAATATTCGAAAACGGAAAACCAAGGGTGATTTCACGCAGCGAAATCGAATTCGGGTATCGTTACAGCTCCCTGAAAGACCATGCCGTTCTCGGTTCGGGGATGCTGCTGAAAAAGCTCTCCAGCGCAGAGCATGACAAACGTGACCGGCTGCGCAGGGAAGCCTTTCAGAAAAGAGCGGCTTCACAGCCCTTGTCGATGCCTAATGCCGGGAGCATCTTCCGTAATCCGCGGCCTGAAGAAAACCCGTCGGGCCTCGGCGCAGGCCAGATGATCGATGCCTGCGGGCTTAAAGGAGTTCACAGGGGCGGGGCGATGATTTCCCATGAGCATGGGAATTTCATCGTTAATACCGGTCAAGCAACAGCCGCCGATGTGTTCGAGTTGATCTGCCTTGCAAAAGATCATGTACGCAAAATGTTCGGGGTGACGCTGGAGCTGGAAATAAAACTTCTGGGGTTTGAACAGACGCTTTGCTGATGCGGACATTTATCTATGATGACGATCCCGCAGTACCTCCGGGTGAAAATCATGAAGCCGCGGGACAGAATGACGGGCTCGAGCCCGGGCCGGAAAGAGTGCGATGGCGGGTTGCCGCCGCCGTCCTGTTTGCGGTTGCTGTTTGTCTCGGCGGGCTGGGGTTCTACGCGCATCAGTGGAAAAAAAGCGTCTGGGTAAAAGATGTCGTCATCAGCGGTCATCATCTGCTGACTTCCGAAGAGCTGGAAAAAACTGCAGAAGGGCTGCTGGGCAGAAACCTTGAGGATGTTGACGGCGCGGCGCTTGCAGAGAGTTATGAAACCTTGCCCTATATCAGGAAGGCCGAGGTTGTCAAGGAAATGAACGGAATTGTCCGTGTCAGGGTTGAAGAACGTATACCGATGGCAAAGATAGCGAGCGGTGAAAAGGTTCATGTTATTGACAGGGAAGGTTATATCTTACCTTATCGCAACCTTCCCCCTTTCCCGTCTGTATACCTTCGTGTTACCGGCATGCAGACCGGGTATGTGAGGGAAGAACGAAGGGAAAAAGCTGACGAGAAGTATCTTGCTGTTCTCAGAGAGATGATCGACGCCTTGTCGGCATCCGAGTATGCCCGACTCCTGATCAGGGAGGTTATCCTCAAAGAAGAGAATAAAACGTATTTTGCAGTAGCAGGCTCCCCTACGGTGTTTATTGTCGGGAATGAAGGGGGTTACAAGGAAAAATTGAAAAAATTCGAGATATTCTGGCAAAAGGTGGTGGCAAAAAAAGGGCTCGGCGGTTATGAAAAGGTCGATCTGAGATTTGCCGATAAAGTTTTTGCCGTTGAGAGCAGCAGGAGCCGTCACCAAAGGATATCGCCCTGATATCATCTCCTACAGGTTGAAACATGCAGAAAAGCAATATAAATATAGTCGTCGGACTTGACATAGGGACAACAAAGGTATGTGTTGTCGTTGCTGAAAGGGATGAGATGGGCAAGCTCAACATTCTCGGGCAGGGACGCGCCGATTCCGAAGGCCTGCAGCGGGCAACGGTGGTCAACATCAATAAAACCGTCGACGCAATTAAAACCGCTGTCGCCGATGCCGAACGCGAATCGTCGATCCGCATAAAAGGCGTTAATGTCGGTATATCAGGCGCTCACGTCCATTGTATCAACAGTAACTCGGAGATCAGTGTCAATCAGTCAGGTATAGTCAATACTTCGGATGTCAAGCGTTTCCTTGAGAAAGCAAAGACAAATATCCGTTACCTGGACATCGATCATGAAATCATCCATGTGATCCCCCAGGAGTTCATTGTCGATGACCAGGAAGGCGTGCTCGACCCTATCGGCATGGCGGGAACCACGATGCGCGGCAGCGCCTATATCGTCGTTGGGACGAAAACCAAGATCCGCAATATCAGGCAGTGTGTTGAAAAAGCCGGACTTGTGGTCAACGCCATGACGTTTGAACCGATAGCTTCAGGGCTTGCCGTTATGAAGAAAAACGAGAAAAAGAGCGGCGTGGTGATTATCGATATCGGGGGAGGGACCACCGAGATTGCCATATACATAGACGGCGCGATCCGTTTTTCAGAGGTGATCAAGGTCGCTGCCAACGATGTAACGCATGATGTTGCCTACGGTGTCAAGGCGCTCTATGAGGTAGCCGAAGAGCTGAAGATCAAGCATGGCTTTGCTTATTCGAAAGAGCCCGTTGAGGATGAGGAAATCGTGATCGAAGGGACAGAAGGGCGTCCTCATAAATCCTTCCCGAAAAGTTCCCTGACCTTGATTATCGAGGCTCGCATGATGGAGATTTTCGAGCTGATCAGGGAGGCGATCAAACGTTCGGGATATTCTGAATATCTGAACGCAGGCGCGGTTATTACCGGTGGAGGCTGCCTGATACCCGGCACCGATAATCTTGCGTCCGGTATACTGGGAATCGATGTAAGACTCGGTTTTCCTGAAGGTGTATCCGGAGGGATCAAGAAAGCGATCAATAATCCGGTTTACGCAACCGTCATGGGGCTCGTTTCTCATTCATTCGAGAACAGTGACTTTCAGGATAAAGACGTGATCGACCTTCGCAACGGACAGAGTGAACCCGTCGATACCGAAGAGGGGTATCCGGGCGATGTAGGAAAGAAAATGGTCGACCGCCTGAAAAACTGGTGGGAAAAGCTTTGAGACAAGCCCTTAAAGGAGGAAGGTGAAGCATGGCATTTGAACTGGATCCAGGCTTGTTTGAGCATGAGGAGGAAAAAGGCGTATCCATCAAAATCGTCGGAATAGGCGGGTGCGGAGGCAATGCGGTCAACAATATGATCGACCGCAGGATTGCCGGAGTGGATTTTATTGCTTTCAATACCGACCGCCAGGCCCTCCTGAACTCGAAGGCCCCTACAAGGATCCAGATCGGCAAGAAAGCGACAAATGGACTCGGTGCCGGTGCGGACCCCGCAAAAGGGCGCCAGGCGGCCGAGGATGACCGTGAAGTGATCGCAGACCAGCTTCGTGGGGCAGATCTTGTTTTTATTGCCGCAGGAATGGGCAAGGGAACCGGGACAGGTGCCGCACCGGTTATTGCCTCCATTGCAAGGAACATGAACATTCTTACCATCGGTGTTGTGACCCGTCCTTTCAGCTTTGAGGGAAAGGTCAAGGCCGAGATAGCTGACGGGGGAATTACCGAGCTTCGCAAGTATATCGATACTCTTATCGTTATCGAGAACGAGAAGATACTCAGTATAGCCGAGGAGGGAATCGGTGCAACCGAGGCCTTCAACATGGCCAACGACGTTCTTTACCGGGCAGCCAAGGGAATTGCCGACATCATAACCAGTCATGGCCATGTCAATGTGGATTTTGCCGATGTGAGAAGCATCATGTCAGGTGCCGGGGATGCCGTCATGGGATCGGCATCGGCTTCCGGTGAAAGAAGGGCGCTCAAGGCTTCGGCGGATGCCATTGCAAGCCCGCTGCTGGAAGGCGTCGTCCTCAATGGGGCCAAAGGTGTGCTGGTCAACATGACCGGCGATGTGACCATGCGGGACATGTCCGATGCAATGAGCTACCTGGAGGAGCAGGTTGGCAAGTCTGCCAAAATAATAAACGGGTATGTTGAGAATCCGGAAGTTTCCGGGGAGATACGGGTAACGGTTATCATTACCGGTTTCAATCGCAAGCTGGAGAAATCCGGGGAGAAGGATGATGCAGACAGCATGTTTGTTGCCGATACGAAAACTCCGCACAGTGCTTTTTCACAGTCGCTGCCCCATCATGCAGCCCAGGGAACGCAAGACCTGACACCTGACGATCTTCGAATCCCGGCTTATATACGCAGAAAGATTGCCATCCGGGATCC
>JAKSDB010000161.1 GCA_022360415.1 Chlorobiales bacterium | reverse complement strand
CGGTCTAATGCGGGGCGATCTTCTGGTCTGAGACGGTACTGCTTATGTTTTCGTGCCATGCTTACAGATTATTTTGATAAGATAACTGTAAGATAACACAACTCTTTGTTATAACATGGAAATAACCGGACAAGACACTAGTTCATAGATATAATGCTCGGGGTCTCCTCCATATTGCTCATATAGCTCCATTCCCCTAAACGCAAGTTCCCTCCAATAATATCGCTTGATTTTGCTGGTCCGGCCTGGAATGGAGGCAACTGGATGCGCCTCAGGTGGCAAACCTCGGCATTCAGTGCACACGCCAGCAACAAATCCATCAGTGACCAGCACTCTTTCTTGGGTTTCTAAAACCGAACCTGAATCTAATTGATGGGGCAGAAACTTCGTTCCAATGTCCTCATCACATGCGCACATCATGACGGCCCCACAGTCACTGCAGTGATATTTCCGAATCAACTCATACTCGTTGATGCAGTGAATATTTTTATGCTTACATTTGGTCAATACACTTATCTTATCTCTTCCCTATTTATGCCTAACGCCTTTGGCATTGGAGCCGCAGGCGCCGCTACGGCGCTCGTCGTTTCCTATGCCTTGTTGTTGGCTCCTCCCTGTGACCCATCGATCGTCGTCATGGTCGTCACAGCGACGCTACTAAGAAAACAAATAAACTTGGTACTAGGGTACTTGGACGCGAGGTGCGCCAGGAGCTCTAGGTCGTTGCGCCTCGGTGCATCGCCATCCGCGGCGAACAGCTTGCCATCCGTGATCATTTGCTGAATGTCAAACACCGCGTCGTCCGCCCGGAGAACTCTCGCAATGCGGCTCACCGCGAAGGCAGCACTTCTAGGTGAGAACGGGTTCAAGAACAGACTGATCAGGCCGTTGACCTCGACCATGACCCCATCTATCTGTCGAAACCGAAAGAAGTCAGCATGGCCTGCATAGGCACAGTGCCACGAGCGAAGTTCTAAAAGCGGACGCTCCGCCAACACCATACGCATCCCGTAAAGGGTCGCCACAATCTGCTCTTTGGTGTTGCTGACGAACAGTCCACGGTCTGCTCTATACCACAACAGTCGGAAGTCATTTTGCGATGCCGCAGCACTGAGCTGACTACTCGCGTGCTTGACCATGGAGGAAATTCTGTTTTGCTTGCCTAGATCGGTGAAGATGTCAGCCGTCTCACCGATGCCGACAGCCTCCATCCGATCCCGAAGCACTCGATCCTCGAAACGCGTTTTGACCTCCACATACATCGTGGCGCGATCTGCCTGAGCTGCTAAGTCAGGCTGTTGCGATTTGGACGTCTCAGGAATGGGACACACCACAAACCCGAGCGCCTCAAGTCGCGCCTGAACAGCATCACGATTCGGGTCGCTTATGGGCGTCTCCAATATCATTTATTATCACCTGCAGTACAGATTGTTTTGTCACCTGTTAACAATATACAGCATAAACACTTTTCTCAGATCAAAACTTTAGCATTCTGCCTAAACGCATGTAGGTTCTGATGACTTTTTATATCAGTAATGCCGTAGCTACAACAGATCGACTGCTGATGAGTTGAACTATTGAGTTATTTGTGCTAAAGGCCTGTAGGGGTTGACCTGAATATTGGCTTTTAAGGTTATAAATGAGCTTTGGGTATGGGACTAGGGGACATCCTATAGTGAAACTTCCAAACAATAAACTACTGATATTTCGCAGACGTAATGAACTCTCCGAAAGCTTCGCACCATACAATAACGCTCGTGAATTTCGACGGGTCGATATCTGGCGATACTTCCACGACAAAGTTCTCGAATGTTTTAACATCGCCTACACGAACCATAGTAGACTTCAGACGATTGAAGTCTGCTTCGGTCTCAACAAATTCAGGAGATAGATAGAGTTTGTAATCCGGGCCGGGCGAAAGCCTGCCCATAAGGGTAATGTACTCGGGGCCAACCGAAACCGCACCTTCTCCCCAATGCAAAGCATCACTGTCTTTCAGATCTCTTCGGAATTGAGCTGTATATGTTGCTTCCGAGGACACCTCCTGTATCGCAGCTTCGGTTGGTGCAGACGGGGCAGTAAGAATAGGTAATGCATAGATTCCGATCATGAATCCCAGGACGCCTACGGCGCAGTGCGTTACAATCAGTAATACCACGGTGCGAATTTTCATAATCTTAACCTGTTATACTTTTTTGCTGCGCTTCACCTTTTTTCCGTACTTGGGGACGTTGTTCCGTAACCACAATAAAAAAACAGAGCACTGACAACATTGGTCATCACATATAGCAGTCTTTCTGTCTCTTTGCCAAAGAAAATCCACACTCATACTCCACCTTTCCTGGCAAGCTCTTTTCTCAGGGATGCAAGTTGATTGATTCTACTCATGGATTGCAAAATAGTAACCGTTATCATACTGGTTTTGAGTTTG
>JAKSDB010000372.1 GCA_022360415.1 Chlorobiales bacterium | reverse complement strand
ACAGTAAAAGAACTGTCTGTTATTTTAGGCGGAACGAAAATTCTGGACGGTCTTTCCCTGAATGTCCAAGAGGGAGAGTTTCTTGGAATAGTAGGACCGAATGGAGGGGGGAAAACAACCTTGCTCAGGGTTATTCTCGGTTTGCAGAAGCCGACTTCCGGAAATGTCACGGTTTTTGGACATGATCCTGTTGTTTCGAGGAGGCGCATCGGTTATGTGCCCCAACGCCTTGATTTTGACAGAGATTTTCCTGTGACCGTTGAAGAGACTGTCCTGATGGGCCGCCTCTCTTCGAGAGGTTTGTTCAGGAGATACGGCGCACAAGACAGGAAACTGGCGGAGCATGCCCTTGAAACGGTAGGCATGAAGGGATTGAGAAAACATCAGGTCGGGGAGCTTTCCGGCGGAGAACTGCAGCGTCTGCTTATCGCAAGGGCACTGATCAGTGAGCCCGAACTTCTTTTGCTCGATGAGCCTACTGCGAGTATCGATCCGGATATGAAAACAACCATCTATGATTTGCTCGATACCCTGACGCAATCCATGACCATTATTCTTGTTACCCATGATACAGGCACGATCAGCCGGAATGTTTCGCGAATAGCATGCCTGAACTGCAAGATAACTGTGCAGGAGGCGGAGGAAATAACAAGTGAGTCGCTTTCGGGGACATACCGCTATCCGGTCGATATCCTGAAACACAGGGGGCATGCTTGATATTGCCCTGAAAAACCGGGAAAATGATTGAGATTTTCCAGTATGAATTCATGCGAAACGCCGTCGCTGCGGCCCTGTTTGCAAGCCTTGCCTGTGGTATTATCGGTACCTATGTTGTTGTCCGCAGGATCGGATTCATCAGCGGCGGGATAGCACATGCGGCCTTCGGAGGCATCGGCATCGGCTATTATCTGGGAGTGAACCCCCTGCTCGGTCTGATTCCTTTCAGCCTTTTTTCCGCACTGGGGATCGGCCTGTTGAGCAAAAAGACAAAGGTTGCCGAAGATACCGCTATAGGTGCATTCTGGGCGGCGGGCATGGCCGTCGGCATCCTCTTTATAGGACTTTCGCCCGGTTATGCTCCTGACCTTTTCAGCTACCTGTTCGGAAGTATCCTTACCGTCCCCCGGTCCGATCTTTTTATCATAGCCGGACTGGACCTTTGCATTTTTCTGGTTGTCTTTACCTTTTACAAGGAGTTTCTTGCAATTTCGTTCGACGAGGAGTATGCGGAGGTATCGGGTGTGCGTACGACACTGCTCTATCTGCTGCAGCTTTGCCTTATTGCACTGACGGTGGTTGTGCTCGTAAGAGTGGTTGGTATCGTTATGGTTGTTGCCCTGCTGACCATCCCTCCTGCAATAGCCCGCAATTTCAGCAGGAACCTCTTTGTGATGATGCTGCTCTCATGCTTTCTCTGTGCCCTGTTTACTTTTGCGGGCCTGTGGTTGTCCTATGTTCTCGATATCTCTTCCGGTGCAGTGATTATACTTGTTTCAGCAGGGGTTTTCCTGGCAGTTCTGGCAGCCAGGCGAGTCTCCACTATGTTACTTGTTCGTTACAATCAAAGCAGGTAACGTGCTTTTTGCGGATTATTTTTGAACAAAAGCTTGAAATGTGCATATTTTTCTCTGGAATCCATGAAAGCAATCAACCGCTGTTCCAATGAGAAATTCTGATTCCCTTCCTTCGGTTTTCTTCGAAAAGGAACAGGGTTTTTCCCTGCCTACAAAAGAGTACTCCATCCCTGATATCGATATCAGCCTGCAGCCTATCCGTTCGTTCAAGGACCTTTTCCATCTCAAGGCCCTGACGAGGATAATACGCTCGCCGATCGTCAAGAACATTTTTTCCGCCAGGGTTATCAATCTAAGCTCTATCGAGTCCCTGAAAAACGCCCGACGTTCACTCGAGGATGTCTATTTCAGGGATTATGAGACAAGTATCATCCATATCGATGAGATGCACTCCATAAACGTCGATCTGTCTTATGAAATCCGGGAGCTTAAAAAAGATACCTATTACCTGGAGCACGGAGAGGATTACTTCATTGATTATATCAGCAAGCTGTACAACAAGTTTGATCAGCACGTGACAAAAGGCCTCGAGTTTCTCGACAACCTTCATTTCAACTGCTTCATTACCGACAGGGACGGCACTACCAATAACTATTGCGGCCATTACCGTTCATCGATCCAGCCGGTCTACAACGCGGTTTTTCTTTCCCGTTTCGCGACGTTGTGTACCGATAATCCCATTTTCATCACATCGGCGCCTTTGAAAAACTTCGGAATTATCGATGTTTCCGTGAACCCTGACAGTGTTTTTGTCTATGCAGGCTCCAAGGGCAGGGAATTTCTGGATATCGACCTTACCGAACACAGGGCCTATATTGATCCCGCCAAACAGGTCAAGTTTGACGAGCTGGCAGTGAAAGTAGGTGAACTCGAGAAAAGTCCTGATTTTGAAAAGTTTTTTTACGTTGGTTCAGGACTCCAGCTCAAGTTCGGCCAATTGACCATCGCCAGGCAGGATGTTACCCATTCCATTCCCGAGCAGGAGTCCGCCTCTTTGCTGCAGAACGTTACGGATATCGTGAGAGGGATTGATCCTGACGGTTCGGTTTTCAGGATTCTCGATACCGGAAAAGATATCGAAGTGATACTGACAATTGACGGTCAGAACGGCGCAAAGGATTTTGATAAAGGAGACGGGCTGAAGTTTATCGACAGCAGGATCAACCTCCGTCTCGACAGAGGGCCTCATCTTGTCTGCGGCGATACGGCTTCGGACATACCAATGCTGGAGGCGGTCCTCGAGTATACTGATGACGTTTACGCGATATTTGTTACGAAGGATGCCGAACTGGCGAAAAGAGTAGTACAGATATGTCCCAATACCCTCATTGTACCCAGTCCCGATATTCTGCTGACCATTCTCGGGGTAGCCGCACTGACGATAAAGAGGAAAAAAGGCCGCAAGGCGCCGGGAATTTTTCTTTGACCGGTTATTGCACGAACAGCCACCAGTAAAAGAAGAAATATCCCAGCAAAAGAACCAGGCCCGACATGCGGCCTATTTTGTTGCTCCGGTAGCTCATGGGCAGCAAGACAAGCCCAAAAACAATCATCACCAGATATTGGGCGTGAGGGAACTGTGAGACAGTTGCCATCCCCGGAGCAACCGGTTCGAGAACAGAGATCGGTTTTATCAGGCCGACGCCTCCGAGGACGAAAAGGACATTGAAAACATTGCTCCCAATGATATTGCCGACGGATATTTCAGTTTGTTTTCTGAATGCAGCTACCATCGATGTTGCGAGTTCCGGTAATGACGTGCCAAGCGCGACAATCGAAAGACCGATGTAGAGTTTCGGGATATTGAACTGTTCGGCAACCCACACAGAGCTTTTCACGAATGACCAGGCCCCGATAGAGAGCAGGAGGCTGCCGGTGAGCACCATCAGGAGGCTCATGCCGAAGGAGTTTTTTACCAGCTTTTCGTCCACTTCCTCGAATGTTTCTTCCGCCATTTCAGGCATTTTGTAGAGAGCGAACAGGTATCCCAGCAGCAGCAGAAACAGCAGTCCTCCTTCGGGCCTCGAGATCGAACCGTCAAGAGAGAACATGTAAAGCAACAAGCTGATCCCGAAAAGAAAAACCAGCTGGTTGCGAATATTCTGGAACGCTATGTGGATAGGAAATGTCAGGGCGCTTACGCCGAGAATAAGTCCGATATTGGTAATGTTGCTGCCGATGATGTTTCCAAGGGAGATAGTGGACGAGTTTTCTACAACGTTTGCGAAAAAACTGACCACAAACTCCGGCATAGAAGTTCCGTAAGCAACGACTGTCAGGCCGATGACGAAAGGCTTTATACCATAACGCATCGCAAGGTTGCTTCCCCCTTTTACAAGCCATTCGGCTCCGAGATAAAGCAGGTAGGCACTGAAGAATAGTACGACAATGTTGCCGGGGAGTCCGATAAGGAGTGTATAGTCAGGGATT
>JAKSDB010000404.1 GCA_022360415.1 Chlorobiales bacterium | reverse complement strand
TTTTCGCGTCAAAACCATCGGTGTTGGCAAGAATGATGCCGCCATGATGCAGGTTTTTGAGGTTTGCTTTCAGTGCCGCCGCGTTCATCGCGACCATGACGTCAAACTTTGCGCCCGGAGTATAGACAGCCTTGCTGCCGAACTGAAGCTGGAAACCTGAGACACCTGCAATGGTGCCGGCAGGTGCGCGGATCTCGGACGGGAAGTTCGGGAACGTATTGAGGTCAGAACCGTAAACAGCTACCGTATTTGCGAACTGGGTACCGGTGAGCTGCATGCCGTCTCCGGAATCACCGGCAAAAAGGACTGACACGCTGGTTTTTGATGTTACCATATTATTCGTTGTTTTAAGATTGTTGAGTCATTCATTGTTTCGTATCCTTCCAAAAAACACAAATGCGATTTCCCCCCTGCCAATGAATGGTCATTTCATTTCAGAGTCTGATATCGTCGAGTGGTGAAAAAGACTGACGGAGGGTTGAAAGCCCGAAAGAATGTCTTTCAGGTTTTCAGCAAAGCTAAAAATATAGCCTTTATAAAAAGATCAAGCAAATATTTCAGGAATTATCGTCACTGTTTTTTTCGACGATGATATTGTTCGCTTCGCAATATTCCTGCCATAACTTTTCAAGTTTTCCCGGACAATTGTCGTCGAGGTCGCAGATGTCGCAACGCTGGAGCCCATACATCTGTTCCATCCAACATCCGTTGGAGCTTTTCTTTACCTCATTGACATAGTTGGGATTTTCCATCATTTTCTTTGTGGACAACTCCATCAGGTAGAGTATATCCTCCCTTTTTTTCGGGTCTTCCATTCCCCAGCTCATAACAGTGCTCCCTTGTCCATTGAACAAGATCAAGATTAAACCTGAATTGATGTTCGGCAATCGCTCAATTGAGGTCGAAAAACAGTGTTCACATCTTTGTAACAGGCAATATAGGTCTTTTTCAAAAAGATCGTATGGAAAAGCGGGTTTCCCTGCTCCATCTTTTGCCTTTTGACCTTTGCCTTTCCTGGCATGGATGCAGCATCCCTGTGAAATCATCAAAACATCTATTTTACGAGGGGCATGACTTTCTCCTGGTGGCCGATGAATGTTGATTGATAGTCGTGAGGCTGTCCTTTTGAGACAGCCTTATGAAGATTTCGATCCCGATAAGTCGGGATCGACGAAGCAATAGAGGTGCCCTATAGAAGTTCCCTAAAGTAATATTATGGCAAGACTTTTTTTGTCGAATTCCTGATTATCGATTTATTCATGTAGTATGAGTTTTTCTGGCAACAATAACATATTCTTTACGCTTTTTCGAATCTTTGTTCGTTATATTATTGCCATAAGCACTCCATTGAACTTCAATATAATGATTGTGGGCATGTTTGAATCTGCTTGACAATTCACACCTTGTATTTTCTTCTTTTTCAATAAAAACATAATTGTTTACATATGCTCTTTCATTAGGATGAATCAGGTCTAAAAAATATATCCCTTGCAGATCTTTGTTATTATAACCAAGGAAGTTTTCAAATGACTTTGTGAACTCGTCTAAAACAAGATTACAACTTAGAACGGCATAAGCATCAAATGAAGTAGAATGTGTATCGTCCAACTGTTGATATAAAAGATGTAGTCTTCTCATTATTAGCTCCATTTCGAGCTTGTAGCCTGAAGTCATAAGATGTGTTCCCAAGCCGCTGATCACTTTGTTCCTTTTCCCATGCATGATCCAGTCGATGTCGGCCCCATCCTTTTCAAGTTGTTCCAGTAATTTTTTCCCTGGGATACTCTTGCCTTTCAGATATGGAGCCATTTGGGCTGGATATTTGATCCCTATCGCCCGACAGAATGCACTGATGGAACCATGCTTTTTCAGAATATACTCCCGGAGTCTGTAATTAAAATCTTTATAAATTTTCATGACTTATGACCAGTATCATTTTAGGGCACCTCTATAAATTGTTGTGAGCGCTACGAGGCGATCGGAGCCAGAGAAACCGGAGTGTACACGGAGTACATGAGGATTTCGAGCACCGATCAACGAAGTAATCATGGTGTGCAGCAAATTAATAGAGGTGCCCTGTATGAGGGCAGATTCTTTTCCGGTCCAGCACCATGCATTGATTTGGTTTTTCGAGGCATGGACATTTGCAGCCTTTCCTTGAAACTTGAAAGTCTTTACCGTCCGTGCCCTTCTGTTCTGCATCCCAGTTCTGTTAAAAACAGATCATGCTGGGAAGAGGTGCCCTGTAATTCATACAAGGGCTTACTGCCAATATGGCCGCTTGTAAAACTTTTAATTTCTTTGGGTTTTTGGGGGATTAAAAAGGGATGATTTTTCAGAGGACGGGCAGGTTGCAGTAAATGCTTCCTACGTAAAATGAAAATTTGCGTTATCACAAAAAGTCGTCAGTCTGAAAAGAGTTCATCCTAACCCCTAATAATAGTTTTTTGCTTCAGATTATGCAAGTTAAATGTGTTCCTGAAAATGAAGGAGTGCCTGTCTTTTGGCAATATGGCTATATGCAAAGTTGGTTTGTTTTAATGGGTTTTTGTGCCCCTGGATGAAAGGGATGAAATTCTGTTCTGAAAATAAGTTGCATGTAGTAAGGGTGTTACAGAAATGCAAAAGGCTTTGTTGTTATTTATTACTGGTATATATATATCATATATCAGAAAGGCGCAGGCTTTGCTTGTTTTAAGTGTTTTTTGCTAATTAAAAAAATGCCCCTTATTCCCTTAAGAAGCCGTGCTATTTATATAATATAAAGGTACTTTAGACACTTCTGTGTATTGTCATGAGTCTCGGTTCCATTGGGGTGCAAGGCGAACGGAGCCCCCGACAATGTCGGGACATGAGGATTTCGAGCCCGACAGGTCGGAGCTTTTTCCCTACTCCCACTATTATTAAAGCGTTGTTGTTGAAAACAGAAAAGATTCAGATCAGTTTCGTCACTTGGTAGTCGATGCAGTGAAAAGCTTGTTGTGGAGTCGGGAATTGTAAACAGAATGTGCTCTTGGGTATTGCAGCCCGGGAGCTTTTTCAAAAACAATAATAACCTCAAAAGGAGATAATTATGGCTGTTGAAAAAACCATGGGGTCATCAAGTCTCGTCGAAGTGGTTGACCGTATCCTCGACAAGGGTATTGTCATCGATGCATGGGCCAGGGTTTCACTGGTCGGTATCGAGTTGCTGGCGGTTGAGGCAAGAGTTGTTGTTGCTTCCGTAGAGACATACCTGAAGTATGCTGAAGCAATCGGTTTGACTGCTCGCGCTGCTTGATCTTGACAGATCGAGTTTAGGATGAGGTTTTATTGCAAACGCATCCTTATGGGGATGGGGTAAAAGTATACGTTTCCAGTAAAATCTCAATTGTTAGCTGTCTCCAATAGGGTTGTTCGGACAGTTACGCTACATAATAATTTTTGAGTGATGGATAGTAAAGCGTTTCAAGAGGAGGTCGGAGGAATTGTTGATGAAGTTTTGTCAGTCTATGAGGAAAGCGTAGGAACCGTTGAGCAAATTGTTTCCGCGCCGTATCGGTTTGTCGAGTTAGAGGGGGAAATCTT
>JAKSDB010000043.1 GCA_022360415.1 Chlorobiales bacterium | reverse complement strand
GCAAAAAACGCTATTCTGATCGTGGAGTTTGCCATTCAACGCAGGAAAGCCGGGTATTCGCTTGTTGAATCGGCACTTGAGGGTTCGAGGGTGAGGCTCCGGCCTATTCTCATGACCTCGTTAACCTTCGCAGTCGGCCTTCTGCCGCTTCTCTGGGTGTCCGGGCCATCCGCCCTCGGCAACCACTCTATCGGCGTAGCGGCTGTGAGCGGCATGCTCAGCGGGACGTTTTTTGGCGTACTGATTATTCCGGTGCTCTATGTGCTCTTTCAATCGCTTCAGGAAAAGATCAGCGGCCCGCCTGGACCGGACAGTGAAGAAGCTGTTTGACGTTCATGACGGTAAACGGATAAAAAATGAATCGATGAAATGATAAACGGAACGAGAGAACATCGGCTTGTCCCTGCCCTCGTGTTTTTCCTGGTGCTTTCCGCATGCAGTATGGCAGGAAAATACACACAGCCGGACATGAACTTGCCTGCTTCCTATAGAGGAGCCGACGTTCCTGATTCGGGAAAAGTTGACATTGCTTTCACAGGCGCCATTCCCTACCGTTCCTTTTTTGCCGACAGTTCGCTCACAGTGCTTATCGACAGTGCTGTTGAGAATAACCTCGATCTGCGGGTTGCTGTCAGGAATATCGAGTATGCTTCCCTTGCTCTCAAACAGGTCAGGCTGGGCAATTTTCCGGAACTGAGCCTTCAGGCAGCAGGGAGCACGGCAACAACGTCGGATTATGGGAGAAACCCTCTCCCCCCCGGTACTGAGAGTACTGAGGAGTATACAGCGTCACTGCTTCTGTCCTGGGAAGCCGATATCTGGGGGAAGATCCGCAACAGCAGGAAGGCCGCGTTGTCGGAGTACCTTCGTACGGTTGAGGCGAAAAAAGCTGTACAAACAAGGCTGGTTGCCGATGTTGCACAAGGATATCATAACCTGTTGCTGCTCGATGCGCAGCTCGGAATCAGCAACAGAAACCTCGCGCTTGCCGACACGACTCTTGCAATGATGCGATTACAGTACGAAGCAGGCCTCGTGACCTCTCTGGCAGTAGAACAGCAGGAAGCTCTGAGGCTGGGGCTTCTGTCCGGCATTGCCAGGATAGAGCAG
>JAKSDB010000083.1 GCA_022360415.1 Chlorobiales bacterium | reverse complement strand
GCCTGTCCAGATAAAGGCGCCGGTTCAAAAAGTTTTCCCGCTTTGCTGTCCGGTAGAAGAATACAGATGGATACCGGGCTGGAAATGTCACCTGATTCATTGTCCAAATAATAAGGTGGAGTTGGGAACAATTTTTAGTGAAATGTCGTCGGCTCCTTTCCTGCTGAACAGCTTTTTGGGGAAAACCACATGGACAGCGATTATGCACGATTCGGATAATTACAAACTGCATTTCAGGCTTGACAATAAAAAATCATCATCGCTGTATACAATCGAATTACAAGATGACGGCAAAGGGGGAACGGCAGGAAACTTGGACTTTACCTATAATGCAGTTAGTGACAGGGGAGGCAGTTATCCTGGAAAAAATATGGAAAAGAATATCCGGGTAATGCTGTCGTTAGTCAAGACCATGTTACAACATTATTGTGAAACCGGTAAGATGCTGACTTTTGGAGGGCTGCAAAAAAGAGTGCTGTCGGAGCCGGAGCTGTCTGTAATGGACAAGATACGCATGGGGCTGAATCGTATGGTTGTTTTGGCCATGTACAAATGAACGAAAATATTTTGTGAATACGTTATGAAAAAACAGTTGTGCAGTATGTTATGTGCTTAATAATAAACACGTTGGAGGAAAACCCATGGAAAATCAGGAGGCTTACCAAAGAGCTGAAAAAAGGGTAGAGGCCAAGTTGGGATTTTACATTCATCTGGTAGTTTACCTTGTTGTGAATACAGCACTTATAATCATAAACACAAGCACATCTCCCGAATATGTCTGGTTTAATTGGCCTCTGCTCGGGTGGGGAATAGGTTTGTTTTTTCATGGTATGGGGGTCTTCGTTTTCTCAGGAGGAGATTCGGTAAAGGAGAAGATGATCGAAAAGGAAATGAAGAAAGAGGCGTCCGGAAAGCGTCAATCATAAAAAACGATTATGAAAGATACATTACAACCCGGGATCAGGTACGAGCACAAATTTATCGTCCCGACATCGAAAACCGTTCCCTCGCTCTATCCTGAATCGGAAGAATTCCTGGTAATGCCTGAAGTGTTTGCTACCGGGTATCTTGTGGGGCTCCTCGAATGGAGCTGCATCAAAGCCATCAATCCCCACCTTGACTGGCCGCATGAACAGACGGTCGGGACGCATATCGATGTCAGTCACGAAGCTGCCACGCCTCCCGGCCTGGAAGTCACGGCAACTGTCGAGCTGGTAGAGGTTGACGGAAGAAAACTTGTTTTCTCGGTCGAGGCTCATGATGGCGTCGATCGGATTTCAAAGGGGCGGCATGAGCGTTTTGTTATCAACAAGGAAAAGTTTGATGCCAAGGTTACAGAAAAGAGGGGGAAATGAGTAGCGTAGCAGACATACCACTCAACAAACATTTGGGCATAACGTATCAGGAAGATTCTCAGGGGCTCCGTTTACCGGATGACCCCCGCATTCGTAATTATTTTGGCAGTGTGAGCTTCTGTGCCCAGTTCGCGTTGGCTGAGGCGGCGTCTGCTCAGTGCCTTTTCGATAGGCTCGGCATGGATCTGGCGACAGATCTCCCAACACTGAGAAGCGCGGTCACGAAATTTTTCAAACCGACGGAAGGCTTGTCTACAGCCGAGCCGATTTCATTGCAGCATAGTTTTGATGAGTTTCAGCAGATTCTTGACAGCAGGCGAAAGATCATTACAAACGTCGTCGTAGAGGTTGTCTCCGAAGCGGGGATGAAAGCTCTTGAAGGAGAGTTTACGTGGCTGGTGCTGAGGCGGAGTTCCTGAAATAGTTGATCGAAGTGAGCGAGCAACAGTTCTGTTTTAGATAAAACAAGGAGGCTCCATGAAAACCGGAGAACTCTCGACATGTTTTTGCACAAACGAGATAGAAGAGTGCAGTGAATTCTATCAGCGTTACTTTGCTGCAAAAGTGATATTTGACTGCGGCTGGTATGTCAATCTCCGCATTGGCGGAGACGGGCCGTCGATACAGTTCATGCAGCCACAGAATGATATGCCGGTGTTCAGCGGGGAGGGGGTTACGCTGAACTTCAGGGTCGGTGATGTTGATGCCGAACATAAAAGACTTACGGAGGCGGGACTCGATACCGTCATGCCATTGGAAGATCACCCCTGGGGTGATCGGGGGTTTTCCGTCGTCGATCCGATCGGGAACTCCGTTTACCTTTACTCCGACCGGAAACCTTCCGAAGAGTTCAGACAGTTCTATAAAGAGTGACGGCGGTTTTCGAATAAAAAGGCAGGCCGGGAATCTGTCGGACGTTCGTCCGGTCAACCCGGAAAATCCTTTATATTGCCCGGTGTGGAAAACGAGGGTACTTTTCCGGAGTGAAAGGTTTTTGGTTGAACATTGAATTGAATTTAGTCCGGGTGGAAAAAAACGGAAAACGCATAGGCGAAAACGGTATGCTGTTGAAGGTCCGCGACCTCGAAGTTGCCTTTTCATCACGTAAAGGTGGGAAAAAAGCTCTTGTGCGGGCTGTCAATGGTGTGTCTTTCGATGTCAGGAAAGGAGAGACACTCGGTCTGGTCGGTGAGTCGGGTTGCGGCAAGACAACGCTCGGGCGCGCACTGTTGCGATTGACCCCGGTGCCGGTCAAAGGAAAAATCTGGTATGACGGGCAAGCGATAGAAGCAATCGGTGGCCGTGACTTTCGCAGCTTGCGTAGCGAAATGCAGATGATTTTCCAGGACCCGTTCAGCTCCCTGAACCCGAGGATGACGATCGGCCAGATGCTTGGAGAGGTGCTTTCGGTACATAAGGCCGTTCCCCGCGTTGAGGCAAAAAAGAAAATACACGAGCTTCTTGATGTTGTCGGTCTGAACAGTGAGTACTTCAACAGGTATCCTCACGAATTTTCAGGGGGGCAGCGCCAGAGAATAGGTATCGCGAGGGCGCTCGCGGTTGGCCCCAGGATTATTGTCTGTGATGAGCCGGTTTCCGCGCTCGATGTTTCGATTCAGTCACAGATTATCAACCTGCTCAATGACCTCCAGAAAGAGTTCGGGTTGACCTATATCTTTATTGCTCACGATCTCTCGGTTGTAAAATATATTTCGGACAGGGTTGCTGTCATGTACCTCGGGAAAATCGTCGAAATAGCAGACGCGGAAGAACTGTATGACAGTCCGAAACATCCCTACACGAAGGCATTGATGTCGGCGATTCCCCTGCCGGAGCTGAGCGGGAAAAAAGAACGGATACTTCTGAAAGGTGATCTGCCCGGGCCGCTCGACATGCCGACCGGTTGTAGTTTTCATCCCCGTTGCCCTGAAGCGATCGACCGTTGCAGATCGGTTGAGCCGGCGTTGAAGCCGCTGTGTGAGGGGAGCGAGCGTCAGGTGAGCTGTTTGTTGTATGAAAAAGAGGTTTGTTGAGTTGTTGAATCGTTGAGTTGTTGAACTGTTTCTGTAACTGAAAAATGAAAAACTGATCTCATGGCAAAGAAGAAAATAGGGGCGGGAAAGATCGGATGCATCGTCGTGGTGCTTCTTTTTCTCGTTATGGCAATCGGCGTATACCGTCTCTATACGGCGCAAAAATCGTTGCCGGAAGAGTTTGTGCTGAAAATAAATGTTGCAGGGGACATCATGGAAGCTGCGGAAACCAGGTTCTCTTTGCCGTTTGAACCGCAATCGCAGGAGCTGTCCCTTCAGGATATCATTTTTCTGCTTCAGAGGGCGGGTGATGATGAACGGGTCAAAAGTGTCTTGCTCGATATAAACGGTGTCAGGACCGGGTCTGCAAAAATCCAGCAGATTCAGCGTGCTATTGAACGTACAAGGGAATCAGGCAAACTCGTAAACGCGTTTCTTCGCAATGCGGGCGATCAGGATGTCTGGCTTGCCTCGGCATGCGATGCGGTAATTGCGGAACGGGGAAATTTTCTGTTGCTTGACGGCCTGAAAGCCGAGTTGCTTTTCTATACCGGGACGCTTGAAAAACTTGGAGTTTCATTCCAGGCTGCCCAATGGAGCGCCTGGAAAAGCGGCGTTGAGCCGTTTACGCGACTTGGCGCAAGTCCTGAACTCAAGGAGCAGGTTGAAATGATGCTGGATAGCGTTTATGCGGCCTATACCGGCTATGTGACGAAGCGGAGAGAAATCCCGCTGGCCGCCTATGAAAGCATTATTAATGAGAAAACAGTTTTGTCGGCAGAACAGGCAAAAAAACTCGGGATTGTCGATGAAACCAGTGGGCACTGGGAGTATCTGGAGCGGTTGAAAAAGACGTATGGCAAGGGGATGAGCAATGATGACGATGAGGAGGTCCTTGTCAGCGGTGCGCGATACAAAGCGGCTGTTCGCTGGCCCTACGAGCCTGAAAACAAAGAGAGTATAGCCGTGATAACAGCATCGGGGCCGATCGTGCGGTCTGCTGATGATATGACGGCTGCGTCGGAGCAGGGATTCGATGAGGAGATGCTCACGAGCTCGGTTCAGGTGGCTCTCGATGACGAAAGCATCAAGGCTGTAGTGCTTCGGATCGACAGCCCGGGAGGAGATGCGCTTGCCTCGGCCAATATGTTGCAGATTCTCGATTCGGCAAGGGTGAAGAAACCGATTGTAGCGTCCATGTCAAGCGTTGCGGCTTCGGGAGGTTACATGATAGCGCTAGCGGCAGACAGCATTTTTGCCGAACCCCTTACCGTCACCGGTTCAATCGGCGTCTATGCGCTGAAGCCCGAGATCAGTAAACTCCAGGAAAAAATCGCTTTGAAGCGTGAGGTGATTACCAGAGGAAAGAACGCCGATGGGTTTACCCTGTTCAAGCCGCTTGATGAACGGGGGATGGCCAAGTTCATGGAGACGACCGGCTGGATATATGACGATTTTCTTGCCAAAGTCGTCCGGTCGAGGAAAATGACGCAGAGAGAGGTTGATGCCGTGGCGGGCGGCAGGGTCTGGATGGGAGAGGCAGCTGTGAAAAACGGTCTTGTCGACCGGATCGGCGGATTGCAGGATGCGCTGCTTGCCGCTCAGGTGCTGGCGGGAATGGATTCTACTGATGTTCCGGGAGTAAAGTTTTATCCCGAACCTCAGGGGCTCATGGAATATCTTCTTGGTGGCGGGCCGGGACTTTCTTCCCGTCTTTTCGGCAGGAATCTTCCTCCAGGAAGCCTCGCCGACCGCTCGATGCAGACGCTTGATCTTCTGATGCAGTTGGAGCAGCAGCCGGGGGGTATGTACAGGATGACGATGTTGCCTTTCGACTTGAGGGTGGAATAGCGATCTGAAAAACCTGTTGCGAGTTTTGATGACTGCGTTGGGTGGTGTTCGGTTTTCCAGCAAGTAAGCTGAGGAAAAATGCATGAACTGATTAAAGAGATCAGGGCGATAGCTCAAACAGGTATTCACTATACCAAAGATCCATATGATCAGGAAAGGTATGAGAGGCTTATTGCTATAAGCACTATGCTTTATTCAAAAATCAGTTCATCAGGGATTGAGGAGATAGAAAGGTTTTTTATCCCGGAAAAGGGCTATGCAACTCCCAAAGTGGACTTGCGTGCATGTGCGATTAAAGACAATCGGGTGCTTTTGGTGAAAGAGCGGTCAAATGGAAAATGGACATTGCCCGGAGGGTGGGCAGATCAAAATGAGTCGCCGAAGGAAGGGATCGTTCGGGAGGTACTCGAAGAGTCCGGATTTACCATAAAAGTCGTTTCGCTTTACGCGATTAAGGATAGGGACCGTCATCCTTACACGCCAAAGTATCCGGTAAGCTTGTATAAACTGTTTTTTACAGCGGAAGTGACAGGGGGCGAGCCACAGGATAACATTGAAGTATCCGGTATCGATTTTTTCGATGTGAATGATTTGCCACCATTGTCTGAAGACCGGGTTTTAGCCCAGGATATCATCGAGGGGATGAACCATTATCGTGAGAATAGAGGATTTGCTTACTCAGACTAAGTGAAATGCCTGTTCACTCAGAAGGGACAGAAAAATCTTATTCTTTTCGGTTTCTAAAAGATGTAAGAACTGATTTCAGGCACACAGAAATACTATGTCATCTGACTTAATCACCAGAAGGGAGTTTCTTTCGAGGGCATGCAGATATTCCTCGTTATCCATGATGGCGTTGTTCTTCGGATGCGATATTGCACGATTGACGGAAGGACAGAAGAAAAAAACAGCCCTGATTTATGCAACCAGATACGGTGCTACAAAGGAGACAGCCGGCTGGATACAGAAAGGAATGCAGGGGCCGGTCGATCTTCTTGATATCGAAAGCATTTCTTTTACTGACGTGACCGACCGATATGATCATTTTATCATTGGTTCAGGTGTCTGGATTGGTGGTGTACACAAAAGAATCGTTGATTTTCTCGAATCTCACAAAAATGAGTTGAACGGAAAGGTATTGGCAACATTTGTCGTGTGTGGAACAGACGGAAGTACGCAAAGCGGCAGGAAGCGGATCGACGGCTATTTTACTCCGATGCATGCTCCCCTGGACAAGGAACCGCTCCTGAGCAGATATTTCGGCGGCAGAGTGGTCGTAGAGAAACTGACGGATGAGGACAGGGAAGCGTTGACGGTTTTCTACAAAACATACTTACACGCCCAGTTGCGAAGCTGGGACCGGACCGACCCTGAAAAAGCCGGACTTTTCGGGAAGGATCTCAAGCACTTTCTTGATGAGAAAAAAACATTTCGCCCGACTCGACAACAAGCCGACAGTCAGGCGTTAACAACTGCACATTTCAATGTTGAGCACCGGGTTTGATTCAGAGACTGAAAATATTCTCTTCTTTGGTGATCCCAACCTGGGAGAAGAAGGATTCGGTCTGTTTGCGGATTTTTTCCCCAATGCGAAGCAGTTGATCTGGAAAAAAGGCACGGATAAAACAGCGGTAAGGCAAGAATTGCGCTCCCGCTCCTGGTTGATTACCGTCTCGTTCTACAACGATTTCATTTTTTCTTACGACGACTTCGATTTTCTCGGTCTGCCGCTCAATGTGCATCCCTCCCTGCCTTCTCTAAGAGGGGTCGGGTATGATCATGTGCCACTGATCGAGAGTCATGAAGAGCACGGGGCCACCCTTCATTTTATGAACCGTCCGTCGAATCAGAAGCTTAACGTCAGACGCGACATCGATTCCGGCAGAATAATTAGAGTTCGGAAACGAATGCTGAGTCCGGAAGCGACCCATGGCCATATCAGAAGGCTTAATCAGCAGATCGCTCTTGAAATGCTTGTCGAGCTCTGTGAGCAAATGCTTGCATGGGGATGTGTCGAAACAGCCCGCCGCGAACTGAATGCCGAAGCGGATGAGAACAACCTTGTCTGGGCGGAACGATACGTGGACTCTTCAACCCTCCAGAAGATGCTCGAAGAGCTGAAAACGTCCGATCCCGATCACCGGGTGTTCATGAAGGAGCAGGTGTTGTGCTCAAATAAAGAGCTATCTCTCAATGGGCTTTTTTAGCGTCTTTTTATCGTTTTTACTCTTCGTGACAATAAAATCAGGATACTATCGGCACGCAGCATGAGCAAGAAGCCATACCAGTCACTGCTCAAAATGTTTCTGAAAGAACACCTCGACAAGGAGTTGCAGAAAACGTTACAAATGTAGACCGCAAGTCAGCCTGGCAGCATTTTCTCTTTCGTTCCGTTCTATAATAATTTAGAGACAGCCAGAGAACGGTTCTGCCATTAAAATACGTTTTTTTTATGATGCGTTTGATATTTGCATAATCTTTTATCGTTATTGTAGAACCCCCCCTTTATTAAACTCATAATGATTTGGAGTTCTTATGGAACGGACATGCTTTATAATGACCCCATTCTCTGATGAGTACCGTTCTTTTGTGGAGGATACTATTAAACCAATTATAGGAAAGGCAGGATTTCGGCCAGTTCTTGCAGATAGCTATGAGCCAGGTTCAATTCCCGAACAGATTAAAAGAGATATTTCTGATGCAACTGTTTGTATTGCGATACTGACCAGCGAAAATCTGAATGTTGCTTACGAAATGGGACTTGCTCATATGGCAGCAGTACCAGTAATAGTTTTGGTAGAGGCTTATCCTGAGGAGATATCAACGAAAGTAAATTTTGACATACGCCATCACCGTATTCTGCCTTATGTTTCAACAGAAAAAGGGCGAGCCGAATTAGCCTATGCTTTAGAAAAGGCATTACCAAAACTGGAAGACGAAAGAATTTTGGCCGATATTTTAGCTCCATCGTCGTTATCTTGTGCCCAGTCTGTTATTGCTGCTGCGCCGCTTTCTTTCAGGGAAGCACGACAAAAGGTCGGGGGGTGGGCAACATTCCGCGAAACGTTCTCAGATCATTTTGGTATCAAAGGGCTGTTACGTAACCTCTCGATCATACAGGGCCTCGATAGATCACCAGAACTCTGGAATCCCAACGATTTTCAGGATGCCGTATTAGTTGGCGATGATCGAACACCTCCTTGCGAAATGACTGTTTATTCCATAGGTAGCCCTAAGGTCAATCGATTTACAGGATTACTTATGCAAAAATTTTTTGAGGATCGTTGGCCCACATTTTCATTCGTAGCTGATGAGAGAAGTCCCGACTTGAGAGATGTCCGTGTTTCTATTAAGCAAGGGGATAATCTTTACCTGAATGGTATCAATCCCGACAGAGATAAACGTTTGAAAAAAGATATCGGGCTTATTATCCGTGGCCCTAATCCTTTCTGCGAGAAAGGAATGATGCTAATTTTGGCTGGTAGGGGGCCGCTTGGAACAGAAGCTGCATGTCGTGCCGTACTTGAGCCTAGAGGTGTTCGTATGTTGTTAGAGCATCTCAAGATCAGTGCTAATACACTTCAGCTATCGAGTGCTCAAACATCGGAGTACTCGTGTTCGTTCTGGGCGTCAGTGACAATGAGTGCTGAGAGGGCAGGAGTATCTCAACCAACTTCTCTTGAGATTCAGGAAGCAAAGTATTTTGAGTGAATATGAATGGATTGCTATAGAGCGTTTGGTTTGCGAAATGCTCCTTTCGGGGAGGTGTATCGATGACTGTACAGGTAATAAAACAGGGTGGCAAGCACGAATGGGCTGTCGTTCCGTACCAGAAATATCTTGAACTTCTGGAAAAGGCGGAGATGCTTCAGGATGTTCAGGACTATGACAGCGCAAGGATGTCGCTGGAAGAGGGCAAAGAGGAACTGCTGCCGGAATCTTTCGTCAATGAACTACTTGAAGGTGCCAATCCGGTGAAGGTATGGCGTGAGTACCGGGGGATGACACAGAAGAAACTCGCCGATGCTGCGGGAATCAGTATCCCTTATCTCTCGCAACTCGAAACCGGCAAGAGAAAGGGATCGCTCGAGGTTTACTCCGCAATTGCCACCGCCCTCAGTTTGACGCTCGATGATATCGTGTAATCGCTTTTCCTATCTTGCAGCGATTACTGGAAACGAAGAACAGGCTTCAAGATCCTTGACTTTCTCTCTCAGTCCGGGCTTGTTAGGATACTAAGGCAGGAGCTTGGGGTTCGGTTGAGATGGTGATACAAGGAAAGAGGAGATTTTACCAGTAGGCAAAATTGGGTGTTCGTTTATTTTTTGTGTTTACGGAACACCATCCGCTATTAATTGTAATTTGTTTGGATTGAAAATGTTTGATGAACTGGCAAAAATCAACGCTCGCCCTTTACCTTTTCAGTACTATACAGCAGATAAACTGTGGACAGATGAGCACACCTCAAAAAAGATGCTCGAGTATCACTTGAACGATTCAATTGATCTGTCGTCTCGAAAAAGAACTTTCGTTGATCGATCGGTGCAGTGGATAGTGTCTCATTTCGGGGTGGGTTCAGGTTCAAATGTTGCTGATTTTGGATGTGGCCCGGGCCTGTATACGACGCGGTTTGCAGAAAGTGGCTCCACTGTTACCGGAATCGATTTTTCTGAAAGGTCTATACGATATGCGAGAGAGATCGCTCATCAAAAAGAATTGAGCATCAACTATGTTCAACAAAACTATCTGGAGTATGAGACGGAAGAAAGGTATGATCTCATCACATTGATATTTTGCGATTTTTGTGCATTAAGCCCTTCACAAAGAAGGACGCTCCTTTCCAAATTTTTCACATTTTTGAGCCCTGGCGGATCAGTTCTTCTGGATGTTCATTCATTGAACATGTTCGACAGCAGACAGGAAGTTGCAACGTACGAACACAATCAACTCGATCATTTTTGGTCTTCTGATGATTATTATGGGTTCCTGAACACATTCAAGTATCAGGAAGAAAAAGTAACTCTCGATAAATACACGATAATTGAAAAGGCAAGAACTCGTGTTGTCTATAACTGGCTGCAATATTTCAGCCGGGAATCGCTCAGAGAGGAGTTTGAAAAGTGTGGATTCAAGATTGAAGAGTTATACTCTGATGTTGCAGGCTCAGCTTTTTGCCCTGAATCTCCCGACATTGCGGTTGTTGCGAGAAAGAAATGACAGATAAATTTGCACGGATGTAAATTTCGATGCACTGAACTTGCGTTGGTTATTTGAATCAGTAGGATAGAACTTGAGGTAGTTGTTCAATGAGATAGACAATATGATTTATTGTTGTTATTGAGCAACGTATTTGCAGGTGATAAAGCAGGGAGACAAACCTGAATGGGCGGTTGTTCTGTATCGGGAATATCTGGAACTTCTGGAAAAGGTGGAGATGCTTCAGGATGTTCAGGACTATGATAGTGCAAAGATGGCGCTTGAAGAGGGCAAAGAAGAGCTGCTGCCGGAATCTTTCGTCAACGAACTACTTGAAGAAGGTGCCAATCCGGTGAAGTTATGGCGTGAGTACCGGGGGCTGACACAAAAGAAACTTGCTGATGCCGTGGGGATCAATGTCCCTTACCTGTCACAACTCGAAACCAGTAAAAGAAAGGGATCGCTTGAAGTTTACTCCGCAATTGCAGCAGCCCTCGGTGTGACGCTCGATGATATCGTTTAACCGCTTTTCTTTCAACTATGCCACTCCGTTTGCCGGAACCGATGCTGATCAATCTCAAGGTTCTGGCAAATGAACGTAATGTCTCGATCAATAGCATAAGAAGACTTAGGGACATTATCTGTTCGCGTGGTTATGGGCATTTTGTTTTTTTACGGTCAGTCTTGACATCTCGGAATGTCTTTATGGTAAGAGGTGAGGGTCAAGTGAGTCTTTGAGATGAAAATAGATTTTTATCAGTAAAACAGTAAAAGAAGTTGATCGCCAGTTTAGTTTTTGTGCTAGGGAACAACATTCTCTACTTACTCTATATCAAATCTTTTTATATATTTTCCTCCATTTATCAAGCGAAAGCTTAGATAAATCATAATCATCGATATCATTAGCTCTTTCCCCAAGCGATAAGTACTCATGTAAAACACGCATTTTTGCCATAATAGCACAGTGACCTGCGACTGAATCAATCCATTCACCATCCTGCGCATTCCATGTTGATTTGATTTCTGCATCATTCATATCATCTTGTGAGTTGTAAAAATGCATTAAATCATCAATTACGCTAGATTTTTTTGAATATTTATAAAAAAGATTATAATCTTTTTTGGGAATTGATTTTTTAATAATCATTCCACCATTTTCATCAAGAAATCGACCTACAGGAAAATTAAAGCCGAATTTCTTCTGAATATCCACTGGGTGAAATGCCATAGGAAAATTAACATAATATAGCCACAATACAGATTCAAGAATGATTGATATTCTATATCCAAAGAAAAGCCTTTCTAAGGTCTGTTCTGGAAGAAATGAACCAGAATGTTTAGGAGAATGAACAGATTTATAAGGGTGAGTACTTGTGTTGGATAATGTTTTTAAATGCATATCCAATTTTTTTTGAATAGGTTTTGAAAATTCATCATTCGGAAGGCAACCATTAATGATTTTAGCCCATTTTGGATTATGAGTGATTTTGAAAAAATCTTTTGAAGAATTATGATCTCGGTTTTCTTTTATTTTTAAATATAAATAATTTTGAAGCAAGGAAAATTCAAGAAATAATCTCAATAACATTCCAACTGAGGATGTAAATCCATTTAAGCCACATAAAAAAGCTTCAATCAATATATATTTGGCCTCGTAATAATAATACCACTGCTTAAAAATTGTTGAGGTGTCATTAAGATCAAAATCAGGAGCACCAAATAAATCCTGAACAGTCAGATAAGCTGAAACTTTCCATTTTAAATCAATCCAAAAATCATTTATGTCATCTTTATTTTCAAGTATGTTAAGACTTTCTTTTGCGACATCTGAAAGATGCTCATCACTTATTCCAATAATCATTCTAAAGTCACCCGGATTCGACAAATCTTCTTTGTTTTTTACATATAAATAAAAAGCCCCATGTTTTCGAGAGGTATTATATTTATCTGTAAGCTCTGAAAGAAAATCTGATTTTAACTCGTCTTTTTTCATATTAAAACCGGTGATTAATTTACGGAATACATGTTTTGCGGTGGTTCAGTATTCGGGGGCAACTCTTAAATTGTCGTGAGCGCCTTGAACGATAGCGATTTTTACTCCGAGGGCATGAAGTACTGCGTTGATTGTTTCGAATTGTGGATGTGCTCCTGCACTCAAGGCCTTTTAGAGGCTTTCCCTGCCCAATCGGGTATCTCTCGTTGCCTTTACACAGCACTTTACAGGACGTCGTTTAATCTTTCCACATCATCATTTTTAATGATGAATCCCCAGCAGATAAAGTCAATTGTCCAGTGACCATTGGTATTGATTACATGCAATGTTTGGCACATGGGCATTTTCGGGCTCCATTCCGGAAATGTGATTCTTTCCATGATGACCGCCGATTTGCCGTCAGGGGTAATTCTGATCTTTCTTGAGTCAACGGCGTATAAATAAGAGTTTGTCGTATCCTCGAAGAACCGGGAATACATTGCCATCAAGGCGTGCTTGTCCATAATCTCTTCCGGATCGGAACCATAAAACTCCCCGTCATCGGCGGTAAGCTGATCGAGTGTTTTGAGGTCTTTCTTATTCCAGGCGTCCAAATATCGATCCGATATTTTTTCAAGTGTTGCAGTCAGCTCAGTGTTGTCCATAATAGGGGAGGGTTAAGAGATGTTGTTTTTAGGTCATAGGGATCAAATTAATAACAACTTAAATAATTAGGGGCATTTTGTTCAAGATCAAGGAGTGCATGCAAGCCGAATAAAAGAGGCTGTCCTGATTTCCGATTACGATTAAAGGTGGAGATTATACATCAAATCGACAATTTTTGGCTTTGACGAAAAAGCGTCGCGAGCGTTTTGAGAACAAGGCGAACGGCACACAGGAACCGGAGTGTACTTAAGGGTACATGAGGATTCCGAGTACCGTGCAACGCAGTTATCGAATTGTGCAGTAGCTTTTTCCTTCAGTAATTCCAGAAATCCCTGTCGAGGCTTCTATACTGTATCGCCTGGATCAAATGCGGCATTTCGATGGTGTCCGATCCGCCGAGATCGGCGATGGTTCGGCTGACCTTGAGGATGCGGTCATGGGCGCGGGCGGAGAGGTTGAGGCGTTCCATGGCTTCCATCAGCCTGTCGGCGCATTGCTTGTCGAGCGGACAGAACTTCTTGATGAGCCTCGTGGTCATCTGGGCGTTGGCGTGAATGCCGGGAGCGTTTCCTTCGGCAAAACGTTTCGCCTGCTTTTGTCGTGCTGCTGTAACCCTGTTGCGGATCACCTCCGAGTTTTCTCCTTTTACACCGGAAAACAGCTCCTGATTATCGACCTTGGGAACGTCGATATGGATATCTATTCTGTCGAGCAGGGGGCCGGATATTTTCGACAGGTAGCGCTGTATCTGTTGCGGGGTTGCGGTCAGGTTTCCGTCCTGGTCTTTCAGGGCACCTGCCGGGCTCGGGTTCATCGCGGCAACCAGCATGAAGCAGGCAGGATAGTTCGTTGTAAGTGAAATACGCGATACGGTTACTTCGTTGTCTTCGAGCGGCTGGCGCAGGACTTCGAGCGCGTTTCTCGTGAACTCCGGCAGCTCGTCGAGAAAAAGTACCCCGTTATGTGCGAGACTGACTTCACCGGGCCTCGCCATTGTGCCGCCGCCTATCAGCGCGACGTTGCTGGTCGTGTGGTGAGGGTTGCGGAAAGGGCGGCGTGTCATGAGCGGTTTGCCATTGTTGAGCTTGTCGGCAACCGAGTAGATTTTTGTCGTCTCGAGGGACTCCTCAAAATTCAAAGGGGGAAGGATGCCCGGCAACGCTTTTGCAAGCAGTGTCTTGCCGCTGCCAGGAGGGCCGATCATGATGAGGTTATGGCCTCCGGCGGCTGCGATCTCCAGCGCTCTTTTCGCCGTCGCCTGGCCTTTGATGTCCGCAAAATCGACCGGATAATCCGGGTACTCATTAAACAGGCTTTCCACCTCGACCACCACAGGACTTTGGCGGGACGGATCTCTGAGCAGGCTGGCCGTTTCATGGAGCGAACTCACTCCATATACCTTTACGTCCGAGCGTGAAGCGGCAACAGCGACCGCTGCTTCTTCGGCGTTCATCGAAGGCAGGATGATCCGCTTGACGTTTTCCCTCGCGGCCATCATCGCTATGGGCAGGGCACCGTTGATTCTCCTGAGCGAGCCGTCAAGTGCCAGTTCGCCGAGAATGAGCGTTTCCTCGAGCTTATGTTCTACCTCTTGCAGCGATCCGAGAAGGCCGACCGCAATGGAGAGGTCGAAAGCCGTACCTTCCTTTTTGACATCCGCCGGGGCGAGGTTGACCGTTATTTTTTTCGGGGGGAGATTGAAACCGGAGTTTTTTATTGCTGTCAGGATTCTTTCCCGGCTTTCGCGTATGGCATTGTCCGGAAGGCCGACAACGGTAAATGAGGGCAGGCCGCCCGATACGTTGGTTTCAACTTCCACTTTGAGAGCATCGATTCCGACAAGGGCAGCGGCACTGAGCAGAGAGAGCATAAGGCGACGATTTGGAATTACGGCATTCTTGCATCATGATAGATAGCAAAAATAACGTAAATATCCAGCCTGCTTTATCTTACCCCGTAGATCGCAGTCCACTTGCAATGGCGTTGACGGTGAGCAGCAGTTCCGGCAGCATGGCTTCGGCCTCTTTCTCCCTTCCCGACTTTTTATGATTTCTCCACTTTTTCAACAGAGCTATCTGCAGGTTGTGCAGTGCGGTGAGGCCTTCCTGCCTCATGCTGATAAAACGAAACACATTGAAAAAAATGTCTTCGATGGAGCCGCCGTAAAGCAGATCGAGAAGCTGTTTTGTCTTCCGGTATTCGGTCGTGATCATATTGAGAATTTTTTGCCGTGATTCGGGGCGTTCAACAAGCATGGCGTAGCTCTGCATGATTTCAGGATATACGGTTGCGATGCTTGTTGCCACGTTGCTTGCGATGTAACGGAGCGGAGCCCAGGAAAAATCCTTTTCCCTGATCATCGCAAATGCTTCCGGTTGAGAGTCACGAAGGTGTTCCAGGGCGGTACCGAAACCGTACCATCCTGAAATGGCGAAACGGGCCTGGTTCCAACTGAACACCCAGGGGATTGCGCGCAGGTCGTCGAGACTTTGCTTGCCGCTCCTGCGTGAAGGGCGGGAGCCGATCCTGCTCGATTCTATGATGTCGATCGGGGTGGCCTGGTGGAAAAAGTCAAGGAGGCCTTCCGTATCGATCAGTTGCCGGTAAGCCCTGTTGCTTTCTTCTGCAAGAAAATCCATGATCTTTTTAATCTCCGACGAGCTTTTCGTGTTTTCACGATGGGCAAGCCTGGCTTCGGCAATGCCGGCCATGAAGAGTTCGAGGTTGTAGGTTGCGCTGATACGGTTTGCATATTTCTGGGCAATGGTTTCCCCCTGTTCGGTTACCCTTAGTCCTGCTTCGAGAGAACCGTGCGGCTGGGCCCTGATAAAACGATGGGTAGGTCCGGCTCCTCTGCTGATACTCCCTCCTCGGCCGTGGAAGAAAAGGATGTCGATTCCGCGCTCAGCTCCTGCGTCGATGAGTTTTTCTTCAGCCCTGTAGAGATTCCAGAGGCTCGCTCCGATACCGCCGTCCTTGTTGCTGTCGCTGTATCCTACCATGACCTGCTGGACCGGTTTTTTGAAACCCTGCTTTTCCTGTTGATAGGCGATGCTTCTGATTGTGAGGGGATGGTCGAGGAAGCCGCGAAGAATCTCCGGGCTTTTTTTCAGGTCGTCGATGGTTTCAAACAAGGGAACCACAGGAATCATACAGGCGTCGCCTCCTTTGTATTCGGTCGTCAGACCGACTTCCCTGGCAAAAAGGTAGACTACGAGCAGATCGGAAACATTTCGGGTCATGCTGACGATCAATGATCCTATGCCGTCCTGGCCATACCGTTTCATCTGTTTGCCCAGCGTCCGGTAGCAGTTCAAAAGCGTTTCCGCCTCAGGGCCGACAGTCATATCGGGATGGGTGAAAGGGCGCGGAGAGAGCAGCTCGTTATTGAGAAGCTCTATGCGTTTTTCCTCGCTCCATTCGGGGAAGTCTCCGCCGTTCAACCCGGCGGCGGTCATCAGTTGGGAGAGTGCAAGGTCGTGAAAACGGCTGTTTTGCCTTATGTCGAGTTTGCCGAGATAGAACCCGAAGGTTTGCACAATGCGGTATACAGGAGAAACATCTTTCCTGGCAATGTTATCGGCTCCAATGGCAACAAGGGAGTCCCTGAGGAGTTCAATATCCGAAAGCAGTTCGCCATGGTGCGGGTAGATTCCCTTGGGAAGGGGTTCGTCATATGATTCATGCTCGTCAGGCTCTGGCGGGAGAGCGGCTATCATCAGATTGAGAAACTGGCGCCAGGGTTCTTTGGGATTTTTGCCGGTGGCTTCATCTCCTTTTTCCCCGGTTATCTCCCTCAGTTGTTCTATACGTTGAACCATTGCCGGGGTTGGAGACTGAAACCGTTCGGACAGACTGAGCCGGGCAGCAAGCTGAAAGAGGTGATGGTGAACCAGTCTCAGGGCGTACTGCCGCATTTCAACGAGAGTCTGACGGGTTACCTCGGGAGTGACGAACGGGTGACCGTCACGATCTCCACCTACCCAGCTTCCGAAACAAAGGTGCGGGAAGCTTCGAGGATCGTCAAAAATCCCTGAATCGAAGCCTGCGTTTGACCACGCCTGGACCAGTCGCTTGTCGAGCATGGGGAGAACTGACGGGAAGATATTGTAAAGGTAATGAATGATATTTTGGCGTTCTGCCGCAACGGAGGGTTTTTCAAACAGGATTTCACCGGTTCTCCACAATTTTTCCAGAACAACCTTGACTTCTTTTCGGATATCCTCCCGTTCGGCGGGGGTCCACATCTGGTTTTCAAGTTTTACGAGGAGCAGATAGAGCTCCCGGTGCTTTTCGAGTACTGTTCTGCGTTTTGCCTCGGTCGGGTGAGCTGTCAGGACAGGCTCTACAAAAATCCGTGAAAGTTCTTCCGCAATCCTGGTTTCCGAGAGCCCGATTTTTCGAAGATGATTCAGAGCGTCTCCCCAGAGACCGGAAAGAGAGTCGGCGCCCTCCTGGGTTTCAAGGTTTCTTCGGAGCTGTGCGGCTGAATTTTCCTCAGCCATGTTGCGGAGCTGAAAGACAATTGAATATGCCTGAACTGCTCTTCCTACATTCGGCAAGCTGTTCAGAGGCTGGTATTTCTCTTTCCAGGCAAGGTGCTCTGCAAGCTGTTTTTCTCCGGAATTGTGCAGCACTTCCCTGAAACAATCCAGAAGAAAATCAAAATCGAGTTTCGCTTTTTCGTAGTCGACTACGCTGGTCGTAGAGGTAATCATGAGGGGAGCAAATAGGTTGAAGAGGAGATCGGTTCAGGTGAAAATAACTATCGTCAAGGTCTGTACAAAACCCTCAAGATTCGGGATTTATGGCGACGAGGCTATGGTGCGAATTATAACGGTGAACGGGTGGTTAATTGGTTATTTTGTTTGTCGCTTGCCTAATAATGCTTATCTTAGTTGTTAAAATTATTCGTAAGCCGCTAACACCAAATTTTCAGCTGTCATGGAGAATCAATCAAACGGTAAGCTTATTGCACTGGCAATTGGTGGTGCTGTCCTGATGGGGGTATTGTTCTATGTGTCCTCTCTTCTTACAGGCTTTCAGACCCCTGCAGAAAACATTTCCCCGGTTCTTACCCCACTGAAATCTTTTATGGGCTGGTTTCTGCTGATCTTTTTTTCTTCTCTCATTATCTGGGGGCTCGGCAAAATGTCTGCACGAGTCAGTGACAAGTGGGTGATTAGTATGCCTGTTAGCATTTTTATTATCGTGACTGTCATGTTTATCAGCCTTGAAGTAGTTTGGGAGAAAGGCCGCACAACCACGATGGAAGGCAAGTATATCCGAACGGTAAAGCAGCTTGATGCATTCAATGAAGGCGAGGATTTTGAGAACATTGAAGATCAACCTGCCGGAGAAGAAGTTGTTGAGGAGGTTGCTGTAATTGAGGAGGAAGTTGTCGGGGAAGATGGTGTTGTTACGGAAATAGAAGAAACTGTTGCCGTTGTTGAGGAAACCGTTGCTCCGGAGCAGGTCGCTCTGGCGGGTGAAGAACTTGCTGCCGCTGAAAAGTTATTCCAGAGGAAGTGTACAATGTGTCATGCCGTCAAGGCGGTTGAAGTCAAGCTTGGCGAGTTCGTAAAGAAAGGTCAGACAGAGAAAATCGTCCTGGACATGAAGGCCGTACCGAACTCGGGTATAAGGAAAAAAGATGTTCCGACTCTGATTCAATACATCAATCAACATTATTAATACATGGATTAGTTATCGCTTAGTTACATATGATAAAGGAAAAGCCCCGGAGCAACACTCCGGGGCTTTTTTTGTGGGAAAACTCAAGGGCTTATGTGTGCGTTGAGCTGTAGGAGACCGTCACGGTCTCAGTAATGCCGCCTCTTGCTTTCCATGCTGTCGTGACCGTCAATTCTCTCGGGTTGAGGACCTCAACCATGTGGTCAAGAATGGTATTCGTGATATTTTCATAGAAAATACCGGCATTCCGGAACTCCAGATAGTAATATTTCAACGACTTGAGTTCAATGCAAACTTTGTCGGGGATGTAGCGTATAGTAATTGTTCCGAAGTCGGGCAGGCCTGTTTTCGGGCAGACCGACGTGAATTCAGGATTGACGATTTCAATCGTGTAATCCCTGTCAGGGAACTGGTTGTCGAAGACTTCGAGAAGCTCTTTTTTCATGTAAGGATGTTTTATGTTTTCGACCTGCTGATCTGTTTTACGGTTAAAATAGAATTCTCTCTTTGATTTTCCGTACATTCATACCATCCGGACGGCTTTGAAGTAATGCGATAGTATCGTTGTTCGGTCTTTCCAGGCTTTGTTATTCGCCACTCGTTACGTGTTACTATACCATGAAAAGCAGGGAGAGGAACATAGCTGCTATGTTTGAGGCGTTGTCGGAAGAATACGATATCGAGACAAGCCCGTATACAATAGCTGACAGGTCGTTTACATTCGTGAGCGTTCGCGACAGTTATGTCCTGCTGGACAGGATATCTCCCGAAGATTTTGTGAAAGATGAGCAGATGCCCTACTGGGCGGAAATATGGCCGGCTGCAGTGATGCTGTCTGAGTTTATCATGGAGGAACTGGTGGTGGCCGGCAAAAGAATTATTGAGATCGGAGCGGGCGTCGGTATGACAAGTGTTGCGGCAGCAGCAATGGGAGCCGATGTGCTTTCAACCGATTATTCCGAGGAGGCGTTGCGTTTTATTCGACTGAACTCGTTGAGAAACCGCGTTTCGGTGAGTACGGAGCAGCTTGACTGGCGTTGTATTCGTCGTCATGACAGTTTCGATGTGCTGTTTGCCGCCGATGTTCTCTACGAAAGAGTGAACCTGCTTCCCATTATCTATGCTGTTGACAAGCTGGTAAAGCCGAAAGGATGCGCTTATATAGCCGATCCGAGAAGAAGGCTCGCAGAACAGTTTCTCGACCTTGCGTTTGAAAACGGGTTTTCGGTTACCAGCCACGCAAAAAGCTTCAGCAGGGGGAAACAGGTAATACCGGTCAATATCTACAAATTGTCCAGAGCCCTTTGGGAGCATGCCTGAGCTATATGTTCCACAGTGGCGGTATATACCGCCCGGTAATGCGCTGCCATGGAAAATCATGTTCCTCGATCCGGACATTCTCGTTTGTGAAAACCGGTTCAGGGAAACAGGCAGAACTTTTTTTTCCGCCCTTTCACTTCAGTCAGGCAAGGAAATTCTCTCAGACTTCTCCCTTGAAGACCATTTCCAGGCAATCACAGGAACAGGTAATATGGCCGGGCTTGAAACTGCCAGAGGCAATTTGTTCTATATTCACGGTTATCAGGATAACAGTCCGGAGCATAGAGGTATCTGGGCGGTTGATCCGCTGAAAGGAGTAATTGCGTGGGCAAGGCCGGAAGCGGTTTTTGTGGCCAACCACCCGGACGGTATGCTGGTTTATGCCTCAGGGGCTTTCGCGGGATTTCCTGAAAGGAGCTATTATCTGCTCGATGCGGAGAGGGGGGAAGTCCTCGAGGCAATCGGTTTCGATGCCGAAAGGGCAAATCGCTTTCGTCGCGAATCACTGAGTGATGAAAAGCTGCAAAAAGTCCAGCTTCCCCGGAAACTCGAATCCGAGTGCTCTTTTTCCGGTCTCTCTGAAGAAGAATTTGGTGAATATATCGAGCGTGATGAGCTGTTTATTACCGCCATCCATACCTCTGCTAAATCAGGCAAGGGGTTTGATGCGGTTATCAGGGTGCACCGTAACGGTAAAAGAGTTTATGATGACGTCCTTGGCACGGGCACTGCGGCCCCTTCTGTGAATTATTTTCTGCTTCGCTGCGTTACGTTGTATTATATCAGAAATACGAATGAACTGGTATCAGTGCGTCTTTTATGCAGAGAATGAAGCAGAATCCCGCGGTAGCCGAAGAAGGTGTATCATATAATAGCCTCTATGCTTTTCTCGGTTACATGAGAGGACAGAGAAAGTGTTCGGAGCACACCTGCAAAGCTTACAGGGCGGATATAAGGCAGTTTTATGACTTTCTTGCCTACCATAACGGCTCGAAAAAAAGTCCCGATGTCGACCCAGGGTCAATTACCGTACTGGATATTCGTCTTTTCCTCGGTTATCTGCTGCATGAAGGATTGCAGCCCAAATCTATTGCAAGAAAACTGGCCGCGGTCAAGAGTTTCTACAGCTTTCTTCTTGAGACCGGAGCAATAAGGGTTTCGATACCGGCACAGGTTTCCACTCCCCGCTTCACCAAAAAAGTTCCGGGTTTTCTCAATGAAGAACAGACGGCGGGTCTTTTCGAAGAGATTCTTGTGGCACCTTTTCCGGATGCCGGTTCAGGGAAAAAAGATGCTCTTGCAGAACAGTTCACTCTGGCTCGTGACAGGGCGATGCTCGAAGTGCTCTATGGCTGCGGCCTGCGAGTGTCGGAAGTTGTCGGTCTTGAACATGACAGTATCAACCTTGGGCAGGGCTTCATGAGAATTACCGGGAAAGGACAGAAACAGCGGGTTGTGCCGCTGGGCTCCTGTGCCGTAAGAGCCCTGAAAAATTATTTTGAAGTCAAACGAAACTTCTTTAGAATAAAAAATAAGGGAAACCCCGACACTGGATATGTTTTTGTAACAAAAAAAGGTACGGGTATTTATCCTGTTCTTGTTCAGAGGGTTACAAAAAAATATCTGTCCGCGGTCACGGAGCTCAAGTATAAAAATCCTCACGTATTGCGACACAGTTTTGCTACGCACATGCTGAACAACGGTGCTGATCTGAAAAGTGTAAGCGAAATGCTGGGCCACACCAACCTGACAACAACTGAAATATACACGCATGTAACCTTTGGGAGGGTGAGGGAGGTTTATGAGAAAGCGCACCCGAGGGCTTGAAAAGCGCACGGTCCGGGTTTATCCGAGTGTTCTTTTCTGTTTTTCATACATTTAAAAGGAGGTCGCCTATGGCAAAGACAGCAGTAAATGAGGCGGTAAACGTACAGGTTACTTTACGACATACAAACAATCATCGTGACATAGAGCAGTATGCCCGTGACGCTGTCCAGGCACTGGACAGGAGCTTTTCCGGCATTGTCAACTGCCATGTAATACTTGATCATCAAAAAAACGACTTCGAGAAAAACAAGCTTGCGGAAATCACGCTTCATATTCCTCAGAATGTGCTCGTTTCCAAGGAAGCGGCTTCGACCTATGAACAGGCAATTGACTGTTGTGTGGATTCAATGGGGAGACAGTTGAAGAAGTACAAGGAAAAGCTGAAGAATCACAGGTAATTTGCATAAGCAGCAGGGTCGGAAATCCGGCCCTGCTCCACTTTGAGCTCACCTTTTTGCTACTACCATGAACTTTGACCAGAAAGGCCTGAAAAGGCGATCGATGACGGTTGAATATTTTGTTGAAAACATCAACAAGACTATTGATATCAAGCTGCGTCGGCTGAACAAGGTCGATGAGCGGAAAAGGCGTATCTACGACAGGGATCTGCACCGACCCGGCCTTGCCCTTGCAGGCTTCACAAACCTCTTTACCTACAAGAGGGTCCAGATCCTCGGGAATACCGAAACGCGGTTTCTCAATCAGCTCGATGACAAAAAAAGGGTCAAAGCATTTGAAAATATTGTCAAGTATAAAGTGCCGTGCATCATTCTTACGAGCAACAACAAGCTGGACCCGGCCTTGCTCGATATGGCGACCGAAACCGGTATTGCCGTTCTGGCGACACGTAATGCTTCGACAAAAACCATTTTTCTGATTACAGACTTTCTTGTTGACCGGTTTTCGGTGTACCAGCAGTACCATGGTTCGATGGTTGATGTCTATGGTGTCGGGGTTTTCCTGGTCGGTAAAAGCGGCCTTGGGAAATCGGAAGTCGCGCTTGACCTTGTGGAAAGAGGGCACAGGCTGGTCGCGGATGATGCTGTCGTCATCAACAGAAAGGGGGAAAAAGTACTGATTGCTTCGAGGAACAGTATAATCGACCATTTCATGGAAATTCGGGGGCTTGGGGTGGTTGACGTCAGGGCTGCATTCGGGATCAGGGCGATCAGGGAAAAAAAAGTTGTACAGGTGGTTGTTGAATTGCTGGAGTGGAATGAGGGAATGGATTATGAACGTCTGGGTCTGGATACCAAAACAACGAAAATACTTGGCGTGAAGGTCCCATTGGTGCAACTACCCATCAATCCTGGTAAAAATATTACCGTCATTATCGAAGTGGTTGCCCTCAACTACCTGTTGCAGCAGTATTCAGGATATGTTGCGGCAGAAGCTCTTGAAGAAAGAATCAAAAGATCTATTGATGGGGAGTCAATGCTGAGCACAAGGTTCGGAAGTAACTATTTTGCAAAGGATTATGAATAGAAGGACAATGCGCGGCGGTTTTTCGGGGCGTTGCCCTTACATAAGGGGGGTTGCCGTTATTTCGGTATTGTTTGCCATGCTGTCAGCAGGCTGTTCGGGGAAGCCGGGCAGCGGCAGACCATCGGCAAGTGACTCCACCCTGGTCATTGCCATGCTTGGTGATGCGAATTATCTCAATCCGGTGATAGGGGCTACGGTAACGTCGAGCAACGTTTACGGTCTTCTCTATCCAGGGCTGCTGGAAAGCGAGTTCGACACGACATCGGGTCTTCTGAATTTTGTGGCCCTGGAAAAAAAGCTGAGGGGGAAAGTCGAAGAGGAGGCAGGCAAGAAACCGGGCGGTGCCCTTGCCAAAACCTGGGAAATGAGTGAAGATAACCGTTCGATAACCTATACGCTCAGAAGCGACGCGCGGTGGGATGATGGTACTCCGATAACGTCACATGATTTTAAATTCGCCTATACACTTTACGGCAATCCCGTCATTGCAAGTCCCCGGCAACAATATCTTGCCGAGCTTGTGGGTGCCGATACAGGGAACATTGATTTTGAAAAGGCAATCGAGACGCCTGACGACACGACGCTGGTGTTCAACTTCTATAAAAAGGTGCCGGAACAGCTCGCCCTGTTTCACACCTCCCTTACCCCGCTGCCGAAACATGCCTGGAAAGATGTGCCTCCCAGGGAGTTCAGGCATTCACCACTCAACCAGAAACCGTTGGGTGCAGGGCCGTACATGCTTGGGGATTGGCAGAAGCAGCAGCAAATCGTTCTGGCTTCAAACCCTTTGGCAAGACTTCCCAAACGGTGCAACATTCCGCGGATCATGTTCAGGATCGTGCCCGACTATACCGTGCGCCTTGCGCAACTGCAGACAGGCGCCGTGGATGTTGTTGAAAACATTAAACCGGAAGATTTCGAAGGCCTTGACAATGCGAGGGCTGATGTAGAGATCAAACCGGTCGGGCTTCGT